>JAJYZC010000019.1 GCA_021800255.1 Acidobacteriota bacterium | reverse complement strand
GGGTGGGATTCTCCACCAGATCGCTGAGTTGGAAATACCCCTCGAACGGCTTGAATCTCTTCCTGGCCAGGAAGGTCAACCCTTCATCAAAGGTGCCATTGCCTTTTTGGTCCGCCCCATAGAGTTTTGGATTGAGATTTTGGTATTTGCCGGTGGGAAAGTACTGAACATACTCCATGGCTAAGGATGGTTTTCCCCAAATGCGATAGTTATTGCCATCCTTCATGAATTGACGTTTCAGCTCAAGGTAAGAGTCGCCGAGCCCAACCGCTGAAACGGTGTTCCCGTTGGCAGTGGCGGGCGGCCCAACTGTGCTGAAGTCGACCGGCATATAAAAATCCACCTCCAAATTATTGATGATTCCATCGCTGATCTTCTGGGGTATGTAATAGTTCGACTGGCCGAGCGACGATGTCAGAGTATCGAAGAGATAGGGCTCATAATAGCCGGAATCTGGTGGATCGGCGTCTGCCGTCCCGGTATAGAAGGGTCCGCTGGTCAGCGGGCTCCATCGCTTTGCTCCCTCTGACCATCCTTTTATCGCTAGTATTCCTATGATTCCCGCGCATAGGATGCGCGCACTGAGCAATCGGCTCATGCAGAATTTACCTCGTCGGGCTCAAATGCTTCCGCTCGAATTGCGGCCGCATCCAGAGATCTCGCGCCTGTACTCTCTTTGTGATCGCAGCTTCTCGGCTTGAGCAGAGAAGCCGTCGCAGCGCCATCCTTTGCGCCGCCGCCTGAACGGCGAACGCAATGAGAAATAGCGGCTGACCATGAAACAGCGGGCGGGAAAGATCGCTCAGGCGGTTGGCGGAGGGCGATTCTGGATCGAGGCTAGGGCAGGAGACTGAACGAACTGGACAGGGCTGTAACCCGGCGCAATCGCTTGCCGGGCGCCGCAGGCGAGCCCGGCAAAAGCCGGAGACGGCGGCGCTGCCATCACAGGAAAAAGCAACTGCGGGCTAGTGAACTTATGATCGCGGCGCAGCCAACACTCGACGACTAAGGCCGGCTTCTGAGCCGCCAGCAGATCATCGGTGATGGAGATGGCCGGCAGCAGAATCAGAACAAGCACAACCAGGCCGGCAAAGCCTGTCCGCCTGCCGGCGGCGTTGCGAGGCGCTAACCGCAGCCATAGGTAGACCATGTAAACGGTCAACAGCGCCCATGCGACATTGAGAAAAGTTTCCACCGCTTGCCGCTATTCTATCGGATACAAGGTGCGGGCGAAAGCGCCGCAGTCAATTCGCATCTGCGGCGGATCAGGACTTGAGGATCGCGCCGCCCCTACCGAGCTGATCTGCTGGGTCTGAGCACCTGCACAAGGCTGCGCTGCGCTCGTGCTGGGCTATTTTTACTGCGCATCGCGCGCGGCCAAGGCGCTCCTCGCGCCCGTGGTCTCTGCTACCATAAAGTTGATTGGCGCTCCGCTGCGGCGTTGCGTGCGGCGTTTGTTCATGCGCTCTTTTGAGCGACCGCGGAATCTGTCCGCCGGAGCCAAATACGAAGGAGAATTTATATGCCATTAGTCACTGCACGGCAGCTCCTCGACGAGGCCGCCAAGGGCGGATACGGCGTGGGCGCTTTCAACGTCAACAACATGGAACAGATACAGGCCATCATGGCCGCGGCCGTTGAAACCAAATCTCCGGTCATCGTCCAGGCCAGCCGCGGCGCGCGCGCCTACGCTGAGGACCGTTACCTCTACCACCTGATGCTCGCCGCCGCCGAGCTGCACCCCGAAATTCCCATGTCCCTGCACCAGGACCACGGCAACAGCTTCGACACCTGCAAGAGCGCCATCGCCCTCGGCTTCACCTCGGTGATGATGGACGGCTCGCTGCGCGAAGACGGCAAAACGCCTTCCACCTTTGAGGAGAACGTCGAAGTCACCCGCCGCGTGGTCGACTACGCCCACGAGCGCGGCGTCTCGGTCGAAGGCGAAATCGGCGTTCTGGGCGGCGTCGAGGACGGCCACGGCGCCGGCGGCTCCGGCCTGGAGCACGTCACCGACCCCGATCAGGCCGTCGAGTTTGCCGAGCGCACCGGCGTTGACTCGCTCGCCATCGCCATCGGCACCAGCCACGGCGCTTACAAGTTCACCAAGAAGCCCGATGGCTCGGTCCTCAAAATGGACATCCTCATCGCCATTCACAAGCGCCTGCCCCACACCCATCTGGTGATGCACGGCAGCTCCTCGGTGCCCAAGGACCTGCAGGACATCGTGAACCAGTACGGCGGCAAACTGAAGCCCACCTGGGGCGTGCCCATTGAGGAGATTCAGCTCGGCATCCGCAACGGCGTGCGCAAGGTCAACGTCGATACTGACAGCCGCCTGGCCATCACCGGCGCCATCCGCAAGGTCTTCGCCGAGACTCCCGAAAAGTTCGATCCCCGCGATTACCTCAAGCCCGCCCGCGATGCCATGAAAAAAGTGGTACAGGCGCGCATGATCCAGTTCGGACAGGCCGGCCACGCCGGCGACTACGCCCCCATCCCCCTCACCGAGATGGCCAAGGGCTACGCCAGCGGCAGGCTCGACACGCGCCCATCCGTCGCCGCCCGCTAGTACCGTGTCTTCGTGATTTCGTAATCAATCCTACAAGCCTGGTGCCCCAGGTCCCCCGATTTTGGGGACCTGGGTAACCACAAACCCGAAGAAATAAATTCCTGCGCTCCAAGACCTGGGGATCAAGAATGATCGCGGCCTCCGCCGGGCCCCGCGCGGAGTGCCTCCACGGGTTCCACCCTCCTCGCCCAGAACCAAACCCACGCCTCCTTGCGCTATCCTTGCTAACTGAGAAGCGCCCATGCCCACCATCAACCTCAAACCGTCCCACGCGCCGCTCAAGCGGTACTACGCCGCCCTTGAGCGCTTCGCCCGCGCCCACTTCGACAAGGAGGGCACGATTCGCGGCGCCTTCGAGGACCTGCTCAAGCACTGCGCCCGCCAGTTTGATTGGACCCTCGTCCCCGAATACTCCATCCCCCGCAAAAGCCGCCATCCGGCAAGCGTTGACGCCGCCCTCCTCGACGCCTTCAACATCCCGCGCGGCTATTGGGAGGCCAAGGACGAAAAAGACTCGCTCGAAGTCGAAATGCGAAAGAAGTTCGAGGCCGGTTACCCCCGCTCGAACATCCTCTTCCAGCGCCCCACCCGCGCCCTCCTCTTTCAGGACGGCCGCATCGCCTTCAACGATTCCATCGAAGACCCGCAAAAGCTCGTTGACGTTCTCCGGCTCTTCTTCGAGTGGCGCCAGCCCGAACACGACAGTTGGGACCGCGCCGTCGGCGCATTCTCTGAGCGTATTCCCGATATAGCCCGCGGCGCCATGAAGCTGATCGAAGACGAGCGCCGCACCAACAAGCTCTTTATCGAACGTTTCGCCGCCTTCGCCGATCTCTGCCGCGAATCCATTAACCCCGATCTCAAAGATGAGGCCGTCGAGGAGATGCTGGTCCAGCACCTGCTCACCGAGCGCATCTTCCGGCGTATATTCGATAACCCCGAGTTCACCCGCCGCAACGTCATCGCCGCCGAAATCGAGAAAGTCATCGACTCGCTTACCAGCCGTCACTTCAGCCGCGACGAATTCCTCCGCGATCTCGACCCCTTCTATAAAGCCATCGAGCAGGCCGCCTCCACCGTCGAGGACTACTCCGATAAGCAGAAATTCCTCAACACCGTCTACGAGCGTTTCTTCCAGGGCTTCAACCGCAAGCAGGCCGATACCCACGGCATCGTCTATACGCCGCAGCCTATCGTCGATTTCATGGTGCGCAGCGTCGAAGAAATCCTTAAATCCGAGTTTGGCCGCAGCCTGTCGGACAAAGACGTGCACATCCTCGATCCCTTCGTCGGCACCGGGACCTTCATCACTCGCGTCATGCGCGAGATCAAAACCAGCCGCCTGCCGCAGAAGTACAAGGACGAGCTGCACTGCAACGAGATCATGCTGCTGCCCTATTACATCGCCAGCATGAGCATCGAGCACGCCTACCTCGACCGCACCGGCGAGTACGCGCCCTTCGAGGGCATCTGCCTGGTCGATACCTTCGAACTTGCCGAGCCCAAACAGGCTGACTTCGAGTTCATGAACGAGGGCAACACCGCCCGCATTCGCAGGCAGAAAAAAGCCCCGATCTTCGTCGTCATCGGCAACCCGCCCTACAATGCATGGCAGGAATTTGAGAATGAAGCGAACAGGAACCGCAAGTATCCGGAATTGAATAAGCGCATATCGGAAACCTATGTCAAGGCTTCGAGGGCGACCAACAAAAATGCCCTTGCCGATCCTTATGTGAAAGCGTTCCGATTCGCAACGGATAGGATTCGCCCAGGCGGTCTGATTTGCTTCGTGAGCAATAACAGTTTTGTAGATCAGATCGCTTTCGATGGAATGCGCAAATACCTCGCCAATGAGTTCGACAAAATCTACGTGCTCGACCTCGGCGGCAATGTCCGCAAAAATCCGAAACTCTCGGGCACAACGCACAATGTATTCGGTATCCAGGTAGGTGTCGCGATCACAGTGCTGGTGAAGCATCCTGAACATGAAATTACGGACAAGGGAAAAATATCTTATGCCGCCGCCGGCGCTGATTGGAAAAGAGGACAGAAATATAGGTTCCTGGACGAAGCGAAAGCAGCATCTGGCGTTAAATGGCGGAAAATTACCCCTGACGCTAATCATGTATGGCTAAGGGACAAAATGGCGTCGGAATTCCACGAATTCCTGCCCCTTAAAGAGGGAGTATTCGAGCTCAACTCAAATGGCGTGAAGACAAACAGGGACGCGTGGACATACAACTTCGACAGAGATCAACTCGCAAAGATCACAAATAATTTGGCGAAGAACTACAACGCAGAATTAGATCGCTGGCATCATGCGAAGCTGGAACGTAAGCAACTCGACGCATTCCTCTCGAATGATCCAGCTTTTGTCTGTTGGTCAGAAACACTGAAAAACCATCTTGCTGCAGGACAGCGAGCCTATTTTGACCCGAAAGCGATTCGCAGTTCGTTGTATCGTCCATATACCCGTCAGTGGCTGTATTTCAATAATCAATTCGTCGAGCGCCGATACCAAACGCACCTCACCTTCCCCACTGAACAAACAGAGCGCGAAAACAAAATAATCTGGGTCAAGACCGGAAGTGAAGTGCCGTTCTTCTCACTTTCAGCAAATATGATCCCTAATGGCCTTCCTCAGGGCGCGTCTCAATGCTTTCCGTATTACACCTACGACGAAGACGGCTCGAACCGCCGCGAAAACATCACCGACTGGGCCCTCGCCGAGTTTCGCTCGCACTACGGCCAGAAATCCATCACCAAGCGCGACATCTTCCACTACGTCTACGCCCTGCTCCACCACCCCGAATACCGCACCCGCTACGCTGCCAATCTCAAGCGCGAGCTGCCCCGCATCCCCTTCGCGCCCGATTTCGCCGCCTATGCCCGCATCGGCGCGGAGCTGATGAAGCTCCACATCGGCTATGAGAAACAGCGCGAGTATCCGCTGGAGCGCAAGGAAACCGGCAAGCTCGACTGGCGCGTCGAAAAGATGCGCCTCTCCAAAGACAAAACCCAGCTTCAGTACAACGGATTCCTGACCTTCAGCGGCATCCCGCCCGAGGTCTATGAGTACCGCCTCGGCAACCGCAGCGCCCTCGAATGGGTCGTCGATCAATACCGCGTCTCCACTGACCAGCGTTCCGGCATCGTCAACGATCCCAACCGCGAGGACGATCCCGAATACATCGTTCGCCTCATCGGCCAGGTGGTCACCGTCAGCTTGGAAACCGTCCGCCTCGTCCGCGAACTCTCCGCCCTTCCGCTCCTGCCCGGCGAGCCGCCGCCAGCCTGCGATCTCAAACCTGAAAGCTGAAAGCTGCCCTTGCGCAAAATTACCCTCCCCTGGCGCACAATGGAATCCATCAGAAGACCGGCGCAGAAGCGCGCCGCCGGCCGTCCCGCCGCGGAACCTCTTGTCGCTTTTGCTTGGAGCCATGCGAAATCAACAGCATAGAGCAATCCGGCTGCGCGGTCTGGGCTGGCAACCGCTTGTGAATTTAGCTTGCAAGTTATTCTGAATCATAAGTTTGCTGCTGATTCAACCACCGGATCCAAGCAATTCGTTTTCGTGGCTGTAAAACTGTAACTTTCCAAAAAATATCGAGAAATCAATAGCTTCCGCCCACCCCTCCTCACGGATTTACAGAAACTGCAAAACTGTAAAACTGTAATTCAGCGCGTCTCTTGCTCTGCTCGCCTGAAAGGTACACTAGTCTCATGGCGGAGATTCAGCGCAGAAAAACCCCTACCGTCCACATCGGCCAGGTTCGTGTTGGCTGGGAGGTCCCGGTTGTCGTCCAGTCAATGACCAACACTGACACGGCCGATGTCGAGGCCACCGTCGAGCAGGTCGCAGCCCTGGCCCTGGCCGGCTCTGAGCTTGTGCGCGTCACGGTCAACAACGAGGACGCCGCAGCGGCCGTTCCCTACATTGTTGAAGCTCTCGACAAACGCGGCATCCGCGTGCCCATCGTCGGCGACTTCCACTACAACGGCCACATCCTGCTGAAGAAGTACCCGGCCACAGCGCGCGCCCTGGCCAAGTACCGCATCAACCCCGGCAACGTCTCCATCGGCCGCAAAGACGATGAGAACTTCCGCACCATGGTCGAGTGCGCGGTTGAGAACCACAAGCCCGTCCGCATCGGCGTCAACTGGGGTTCGCTCGATCAAAGCCTGCTCACCAAAATGATGGACGAAAACGCCCGCTCCGCGCATCCCCAGCCCGCGCGCGAGGTCATGATCGAAGCCATGATCGCCAGCGCCCTCAACTCCGCCGCCGCCGCCGAGCGTTACGGCCTCGGCCACGACATGATTATCCTCTCCGCCAAGGTATCGGGCGTGCGCGACCTGCTCGACGTCTACACCCGGCTGGCCGCGCGCTGCGATTACCCGCTCCACCTGGGCCTGACGGAGGCAGGGATGGGATCGAAGGGACTGATCGCCTCAACGGCCGGCCTTGCTCCGCTGCTCTTGGCCGGCATCGGCGACACCATTCGCGTCTCGCTCACGCCGCGGCCCGGCGGCGACCGCACCGAGGAGGTCCTGGCGTCGCAGCAGATTCTGCAATCGCTCTCGCTGCGCAGCTTCATGCCCCAGGTTACGAGCTGCCCGGGCTGCGGCCGGACAACGAGCACCTATTTCCAGGAGCTGGCCGAGCAGATTCAGAACTACCTGCGCACCTCCATGCCAGAGTGGCGCAAAAAGTATCCCGGCGTCGAGGAGTTGAAGGTGGCTGTGATGGGCTGCGTCGTCAACGGACCCGGTGAAAGCAAGCACGCCAACCTCGGCATCAGCCTGCCCGGCACCTTCGAGGAGCCCAAGGCTCCGGTCTATATCGACGGCAAGCTCTCCACCACGCTGCGCGGGGACACCATCGTCGCCGAGTTCAAGCAGATCCTCGACCGCTACGTTGAATCCCACTACGGCCAGGGCGCCCGCAGCGGCGATCTCGTTGCCGCCAGGTAGCAGCGAACCTCGGCCGCAATCGCAGAGAAGCGTGGGCGCAAAGAGCGCACCTTCACGATTGCTTTGGCTTGGATATGCAACGGCCGGAAGATGCTTCAGCGGTGGAAGCGCGAGATGAGATATAGGAGCGCAGACAGCGCCACGCTGAGTAGAATGCTGGTGCCGAGAGGAAAATAGAAGGAAAAATTCCTGCCTTTGTAAGCGAAATCGCCGGGCAGCCGGCCGAGCGGCAGACCCACGCGGCCGGCGAACAACAGCGCCGCTCCCATCAGCGCCAGGAGCAGCCCAAACCCGATCAGCGCTTTGCCAATCTCATTCACAGCCGGCTCGAGCCTTCCCTTCCCAACCAGAATACCGCCGGCGCGGCGGCGCAAAAACCCTCTGCGCACACGCGGCAAGCTAAGCTCCTGCCCTCAGCGCTTAGGCTGCACCCACACGTAAGCGGTAAAATAACAGCATCGGCGTAAATCGGTAAGGACGCCGGAATATGAGGTTGAAACCTCGTTCCTCACACCTCCGGTTTCACTGCCGGTCACGTCGCACCCGTCACTCAAGCGGCCGCAACGCGGGCGGTTAGCTCAGTTGGTTAGAGCGCCTGCCTTACAAGCAGGAGGTCGCAGGTTCGAGCCCTGCACTGCCCACCATTCCAAATGCGAACTCCAACCAGCGAAGTCATGCAGTCAAGCGAGCTCAGGAGCTTGGTCTCTGGTTCCCTGCGGCAGGAGGGCTGGCGAGATTGGGCAGGCCCACGCGCCGCGCCAAATCCCGGAAGTGCGGCTCATTACGCACCGGCTCAAAGCTGGGATCAACCAGCATGGACGTCAGGCGCCAGGAGTGTTCGCGGTAAGCCTCTTCGAGGGCACGGTAACCGGCTTCCTTTTCTCCGGCCGCAAAGAGAAGCTGCGCAACGCAATAGGAATCGAAGGGCGGGGAGTGGGTTCCGCTGATCAGCCGGTGCACCTCGGCACGTGCTCGATCGAGATTTCCGCCTGCGGCAAGGCGCTGGACTTCGATTGTCCGCCAAGGAGTTTCGTCTCCGGATCGCTGGAGGTAAATTTTAGCTTCGGTTTCAGCGGCGGCCAGATCGCCTTGGCGTGTATAGAGCCGGATGCGGTAAAGGTCGGCGGGAATGAAGTCCGGATAAAAACCCAGAACGCGCTTGAGTTCGGCGTCAGCGTCAGTGAGACGGCCGGCATGGAGGTAGCCATCGGCCAGATCGCTGCCCACCGTCGGCGATAGCGGATCGAGCTCATTGGCCATGCGGAGCTCGGCGATGCTTTGGTCAAAGCGCAACATGTCGGTGAGGAAGTTTCCGTACCACTGGTGAGCGACGGCATAGTCAGGATTCAGTTCTACGGCCCTTTGGAAGTAGTGCTCGGCGCGAAAAAAATCCCAATCTTGCTGGTAGGTGGCCAGGGCCAGCGCATTGTAAGCGGGAGCGGACGACGGATCGAGGGTAAGGGCAATCCGTGCCGAGGCTTTGGCGCGGTGGAATGCTTCGGCGTCAGATAGGACGCCGCTGCCGGCGATCAGATCATAGGACTCGGCCAGGCGAGCGTAGGCCTGGGGGTATTGGGGATCGATGGCAATGGCTTGGCGGAAGAAGACAATGGCCTTTTGCAGCTTGCGAAGGTCGTGCTGGTTCCAATAGGCGCGGCCCGCGAGATACGCCTGCCGGGCCCTGGGATCCACGGTTCCATGCGGGAAGACCATCGGCGGCGCGGAGCCGGTGACGCGGCGCGTGACGCCCATAGCCACCTGAGAGGCGACCTCATGCTGAAAGGTGAGCAGGTTGCCGGCATTGCTGTTATAGGTGGCGCTCCACAGATGCGCGTTCCTGACGGGATTTACAAGTTCTACTGTGACCTGAATTTGATTGCCCGTCTGGACGACGGCGCCCAGCAGCACCAGCGAAGCGCGCAATTCCGCCGCGACCTGCCGCGTTTGAAGACGGTGGCTTTTGAAGGACAGCATCGAGGGCAGGGAGATGACGCGGACCTTCCCAATTCTGCCCAGATCGGAGATGACCCCGCTGGTCAGCCCGTCGGCGAAATAATCGCCGGCCGTGGTCTGATTTTCAAAGGGCAGCACGGCCAGCGTCGAGGCGGACGCAGGGATCGGCGCTTGACGGCGGCGGGCAATCCACGCCACCGCCGGCAGCAGCACGGCAAATAGAAGCGCGGCAAACTCGTAGACGTGCTTTGCAGGCGATTTTGCGCTTTGTGCTGCGCGGGGTCTGGCGTTCGCATCCCCGGCGGCTTCTGCTTGGGAGCGAGCCTCCAGCCAAGCATCAATCTCATCTGCATAGGCATACACGCTGGGCCTGGCGTGATGGTTGAGGCGGTGAACAGGAAGGCCCTCTTCCTTTTCCCACAACTGTACGGTACGTGGGTCGCGGTCAAGGTAGGCCGCGATCTGCTTCCAGCTATTCAGGCGCACGGGAGCGCCTTTGGGAGTAGAAGGGCGGGATTTAGGAGTTGCACCCACGGGACTCGATCCTTAATACGAGTTCGCAATTGCCTAGTCTTCCACGGTGCCCAAAACCTGCCTCAGGTTAGCGAAACCGGCTCGAAAACAGCCGAAATCAAACGAAATTGGAAGGCTTCGGCTGATTTCGCTTGCGCTTGATGTCCACTCGCCCTGAATGTAAAAAAGCCTCTTCAGGGGGTGTCTTCCATTCATTGATTCATTGATCTTACTACAAAAGCCGGGGGAAAGCGATGTTAGCGAAAAGGTCTGCGCTGCTATGTGCTGGGATTCTTGGACTCATCTGGCTATCGGGCTGCGGGGGCAGTTCTGCACCTCCAGCCAGCGTGACCGTAACGGCATCCGCTTCTTCGGTTGACGGCGCGGATACGGTAACGCTGACGGCGAAGGTCACCAACGACACGAACGCAGCAGGCGTGAAATGGAGCCTGAGCGGCGACGGGACCCTATCGAACACGAGCACCACCTCAGCCACCTACACGGCGCCAGCGGCCACCAGCTCAGCGCAGACCGCGACGGTGACAGCTACCTCAGTGGCCGACCCAACCAAGAGCGGCTCGGCCACCATTACGATTCCAGCCAAGCCGTCCGTCACCACCTCGGCATCTGCGTTAGACAGCTCGGTCGGCTCGGCGTTCAGCGTGACCTTGCAGGCCAGCGGCGGCATCAGCCCTTACACCTGGACGGTCAGCAACGGTTCCCTGCCCTCATGCCTCACTCTGAATAAAAGTACTGGCGCGATTACAGGCACTGTAACGGCCTCTTGCGCCGGCACTTACGACATCACCTTCACGGTGACCGATTCCGGCACGCCGAACCCGTTGACGGCTACCGCACAGTTGAACTTTACCATCGCTGCGGCGCCGGCCATCACGCTGCCGGCAACGCTCACGCCGGCGACAGCCACCGCCGGCCTGGCCTACACCGGCTCAGTGGCAGCCACCGGAGGCGCCGGCGCGCTCACCTATAGCATCAGCGCGGGCAGCTTGCCCGCAGGTCTATCGCTCAACGCCTCCACCGGCGCCATCACGGGCACACCCACCACTTCTGGCCCTGCAACCTTCACGGTAAAGGCGGCAGATAACTTTGGCGACACGCCAGCTACGCAAGCCTATACGCTCAACGTCAGCGCCGGCGCGGCCACGCACCTTGCCCTCGCCGTCAAGTCTTCGACGACGGTGACCGCCGGAGGAACGGTGAGCTTTACTGTGACGGCGCTGGATGTAGACGGTAATACGGCCACCAGCTACTCGGGCACAATAAAATTCACCAGTTCCGATGCGCAGGCGGTATTGCCAAGCAATTCGACGCTCGCCAGCGGCGTGGGCAGCTTCCAAGCGACCTTGAAGACGGCCGGCAGCCAGACCATTGCCGCAACCGACACAACCACCGCTTCGATCACCGGGGTCACGGGCGCTATTACCGTGAACGCGGCCGCAGTCTCCAAGCTGGCCGTCTCCGCCCCCTCAACGGCCACCGCCGGAACAGCGATCAATGTGACTGTGACGGCGGAAGATGCTTATGGCAACACCGCGACCAGCTATGCGGGAACGGTTGCGTTCACCAGCACTGATTCGGCGGCCGTGCTGCCGTCGAACTCGGCGCTGGCCAGCGGCACCAAGAGCTTTCAGGTTACTCTCAAGACCGCCGGAAGCAAGGCGGTTACGGCCACCGACACCGTAACGACGTCGATCACTGGAACGTCGGGCGCTATCACGGTGATCGCTGCGGCGGCTTCGAAGCTGGTGGTTTCAGCGCCGGCCACAGCCAGCGCCGGGGCGGCCATTACCGTCTCGGTAACCGCGCAGGATCCCTATGGCAACACCGCCACCGGCTACGCGGGCACGGTACACTTCACCAGCACTGACGCAGCAGCGACACTGCCCGCCAACTCTACCCTGACCAGCGGCGCGGGCAGCTTCCAGGCCACGCTGAAGACCGCCGGGAGCCAGACGATTACGGCCACCGACACAGCAACCTCATCGATCACAGGAAGCACAGGCGCAATCACGGTCAGCGCGGCCGCGGTCTCTAAACTGGCGGTGTCTGCGCCCTCAACGGCCACCGCCGGAACAGCGATCAATGTGACCGTGACGGCCGAAGACGCCTACGGCAACACCATCACGAATTACAGTGGAATCGTCGCCATCACCAGCAGCGACACAAATGCCGTACTGCCGGCGAACTCCGCCCTGACCAATGGCGTCAAGGTCTTCTCCGTTACCTTGAAGACGGCCGGAAGCAAAACGGTTACGGCCACTGACACCATAACGCCGTCGATCACCGGAACTTCGGGCGCTATCACGGTGAGCGCGGCGGCGGCCTCGAAGTTGGTAATCTCGGCTCCGGCGACGGCGACGGCCGGAACTGCGATTACCGTTTCCGTGACGGCGCAGGACCAGTATGGCAACACCGCTACCGGCTACACGGGCACGGTACACTTCACCAGCACTGACGCGGCTGCGGCACTGCCCGCCAACTCCACCCTGACCAGCGGCGTGGGCAGCTTCCAGGCCACGCTGAAGACGGCCGGCAGCCAGACCATCACCGCGACCGATACAGTCACTTCGTCGCTGACCGCAACCACGGGGACCGTGACGGTGAGCCCAGCCTCGGCTACCCAGCTCTTAGTCTCTGCTCCCAGCTCGGCCACGGCGGGAACCGCTATCAGTATTTCGGTCACTGCCAAGGACGCCTACGGTAACACAGTCACCAGCTACTCCGGCACGGTACACTTCACCAGCACCGACGCGGCCGCGGCATTACCGTCGAATTCGACCCTGGCCAGCGGTGTGGGCAGCTTCTCGGCAACCCTCAAGACTGCCGGCAGCCAGACGATTACTGCCACCGACACAGTAACCTCATCACTCGCGGGAACTACGGGCGCCATCACGGTCAGCCCGGCCGCGGTCTCCAAGCTGCTGGTCAGCGCGCCGGCCAACGCCACCAACAATGTGGCCTTCAACTTCGCGGTAACTGCGCAGGACGCTTACGGCAACACAGTCACCAGTTTCGCTGATACGGTGGCCTTCACCAGCACCGACGGAGCAGCGGTGCTGCCTGGAGCTTCGACCCTTGTCAACGGAACCAAGAGCTTTTCGGCTACGCTGAAGACCAACGGCAGCCAGACCATCACGGCCACCGACACGTCGAACGGCGCCATCAAAGGAACATCGGGCGCCATCAATGTCTCGACGGCGCTGATTATCAACACCACCACGCTGCCGCCGGGCAACGTGGGCATCAGCTACTCGCAGACGCTGACCGCCTCCGGCGGCACCGGCACGGGCTACACCTGGTCGGCCACCAGCAGCAATCTCTCCAGCTATAGCCTGGCCCTCACCACCTCCGGCTCCAACGGGCTGGTCTCCGGCACGCCGTCGCAGAGCGGGACGGCCAGCTTTACCGCCAACGTCAAGGATTCGGCCGGCAACACCGCCACGCAGGCGCTGACGATCCAGGTCTACGCCGGCCTGACGCTGCCTGCTTCCAATTCGCTGCCCACCGGCTACATCGGCGAAACCTATCCGGGAACCATCGTCGGCACGGGCGGCAGCAACAACCTCTCCATCGCCATCACCTCGGCGCTTTCGCCCGTCAACGGCACGCTGGCGGCCAATCTCAGCGGGGCGACAGTGAGCTTTATCGGAACGCCCACCACCGCCACCACGGAATCCATCTCGGTGAAGCTGACCGACAACACCACGGGCAACTCGATCAGCCAGACTTACAGCTTCACGATCTCCACACCGACCTACAGCTTGCCCACCACCAATCCGCCGGCAGCCACGGTTGGCCAAGCCTACAGTCAGACAATCACCGCCAACGTGACCGGCGGCAGCGGCAACTATGCCTGGTTGATCAACGGCACGGAGATTCCTTCCAATGGAACTCCCACGGCGCTGGGCGCGAGCGGTTTGGCCGCGGAATTCTATGCCAGCGACACCGGCGGCACAACGTTAACCCTAGCCACAGCCTCCGGTACGCCGCCCAGCACCACGGGCAGCGTGCCGTTCAACGCCGAAATCTATGACAACACAACGAACCAGAACAGCAACACGCAGTCATACACCATTACCGTAAATCCCAGCGGCGGGTCGATCAGCGGCGTGGTCTACCTAAACAACCTGTGTGTTAGCGGCAGCTTGCCGTTCACCTTTACGGTCACGGCCACGCCGTCGTCCGGCTCACCCACGCAGATATCGACCGATGACTTCGGCAGCTACTCGTTCCAGAATCTTCCCTTCGGCACCTACACGGTCAGTGTTGCTCCGGTGTCCGGCGCGGAAAGCACGATAGCTTTACCGGCCAGCTACAACGTGACACTGAGCAGCACTAACAGCACCATCACGGGCGAAAACTTCAACGCCAGCGTCGGCTTCACCGTGTCGGGGACGGTAAGCTACCCCGGATCGCAGACCGGGCAGACCTACCTCTACCTGCAGAACAACAACTGCGGCGGAAATCAGGGTAATCCTGGAACCAGCATTTCAGCGGCCGCACTGACCTCGGGCGGCGCTTACACGATTCATAACATCAGCCCCGGCAGCTACACGCTATACGCCTGGATGGATTCGACCGGCATCAGCTCGGGCACAGACTATCCGGGCGGGCAGGGCGAACTGAACACGAATGATCCAACCGGCAGCAACTCCAGCGTGCAGGTGACCAGCGGGGACGTAACCGGCGCGAATGTCAGCCTCTCGAACGCGACCTATGCCACGCCGCCCAGCAATCCGTCGTTCCATGTGATCCCGGTCAACGGCGGCTGGCTGTTGTCCTACACGCCGCCGACGGTGAACCTGACGAACGGCAACCAGGTGGAAGCGGCCAACGAGTACGCTTTGCAGTGGGCTGTTTCCAACGGCACGGATAGTGACGGCGCCACCTGCTCATTAGGCAGTGGCGGACAATTCTCAACCGTAGCCGGCAGTCATACGTTCTACGCGACCGGAACCAGTCAAGACGTATGGATCGTGAATAACACCTCGATGGGCGCGGGGACCTTCACCGCGGGCCAGTCCTACTGCTTCCAGGCCCGGGCCTTCAACACGTTGGCCAGCACCACGCATCCCTCGGGATGGGCAACGTATACGGATAGCGACGGGAACGCAGAGGCGGTTGCCGCCAACAGCTCGACTTCGTTCTGCACCACGAACTGCACGACGGTTTCAGGCGCAGTGACCATCCCCTCAGGGGTGAACATCGCTTCGGGCGCGCCGCTCTACGTCGGCTACTTCCAGCAGAACAGCAGCGGCAAGGGACCGTCAGCGATCTACGCCACCGAGATTACCAGCCCGGTGAGCGGCGGCTCAGGCAACAGCTATCAGTTGACCATTCCTAACGGTTCCGGCTACGTTCTGTTCGGAATTCTCGACCAGAACAACGACGGCATGATCGACGCGTACGACGTGACCGACGTCAGGCACAACAACAAGAGCGGCGTCACGTTCTCGGGCGGCTCCATGACGGGTCAAAACCTGACGCTGCCTTCGGCCAATAGCAACGCTGAAGTGCAGACGCTTTACTCTTCGTGCGGCTCCAATTGCAGTTCCTATGCGATCGACTTGACCGTGACAGAAAGCAACAAGCTGCCGGTGAGTGTCCAGCTCACTTCGGGGCCGAACCTGCTCAACCCCGTAGACCTGAGCAGCAGCGTGGTCAGCGGGAACTCCGGTGGGCAGTTCGAGTACGAAAGCAATATACCCGGCGGCACACCGAACGTCGGCGACCAGTACAACTTCACCGTCACCTACAGCGACGGCTCCCAGGATACGGGCAGCACGGTCAACGGCAAGGTGGTCGGGTGGAACGGAGGCAGTACGGTGACCGGCGCGAGCGACGCACCCAGCAACCTGCAAACCAGCGGCTCGAATCCAGATCAGCCCAATTTCAGTTGGACCGACGCGACGAGCTCGACGTTGAGCACTGACCTCTACTCGTTCTACCTCTCGCAATCCACCAACTGCAACGGCAACTGCACCATCTGGCAGATTCCGGGGCAAAACTCCAACTCCAGCGGCTTCTCCAGCTCGATTACGTCGCTTACGTGGGGTACGGATCCGACGGGCGGAGGCAGCACGCCGACCGGCAGCCTGAGCCCGTCAAATCAGTACAGTTGGAGCATATACGTTCAGGATAGTAACGGGAATCAGGCGCAGGCCTCGACAAGCTACACACCGTAAAGCCAAACCGGCTGCATCTTGAGGGCGGCCAGCAGCGATGCTGACCGCCCTTGTTCGTCCTTGACGTCGGCAAGCGCGCTTTACCCGCGCATCCGTTCCGGCAGTCCCGAGGCAATGGCCGCCCGCACCGCCTCCATGAGATCTTCGCGCGTGAGATAGTCACCCGGCTCAAGCGGGTCGTGGAAAACAATATGCGCTGTCCCCGGCTGGATGCGGAGGCTGCCTTTGGCCATCATTGTCTCAGTCCCGTGGATGGAGACCGGAACGCACGGCGCGTCCGTTTCCATGGCCAGATAAAACGGGCCTTTCTTGAAGGGCAGCAGGCTGCCATCACGGGAGCGCGTGCCCTCTACAAAGATGAGGAGGTGCAGCCCTTTTTCGAGCACTCTCCGCGCAGCGGCTACGCTCTGCTGCGCGCTCTCCACGCGCCCGTCCCGGTTTACGGGCACGAAATCGCCGAGCTTGAACCCATAACCCAGCACCGGAATCCTCATCAGCGATCGCTTAAGGAACGCTGAAGTGCGCCCGGGGATGCGCGGAATCAGCGCCGGCGGATCAAGATTCGAGACGTGGTTGGCCATGAAGAGGCATGCTCGCCGTGCCGGCACCCGCTCCAAGCCCTCCGTCTCCACGGGAATGCGAGCCCAGCGAAAGCTGAGGCGCAGGATCGTTACCGCCGCGTTATAGAGGCTAGTCGCGTCACCGGTGATCGCAGCCAAGGGAATTAGCACCACCGCCGACGCCGCTCCCAGCGCCACAATCGTGCCCACCAGGATGAGCGACCGGATCATGCGCCCCTTTCGCCGCCGCGTCCGGCAGACTCGCCGAACCGCTCTCTCAGCCGCGCGGGCAGCTTCTCGTAGATACCGCCGAACCCGCCATTGGACAGGATCGCCACCACGTCGCCGGACGCAAGACGCGGCGCCACGGCGTCCACAATCGCGTCCGCGTCCGCGTGCAATTCGGACTCGGCGCCTGCGGCGTTCAATGCACTCACCACCTCTTCGGGTTGCAACCGTTCGGCCTCAGGAATGCGCTCCTGCTGGTAAACGCCGGCCAGCGCCACGCAGTCAGCCAAGAGCAGGCTCTCCACCAGCTCGCCCGCCAGCACCTTGCGCCGCAGAGTGTTGGAGCGCGGCTCTAAAATCACCCACAGCCGCGCGCGCGGATAGAGCGCGCGCAGCGTCCGCAGTGTTTCACGGATGGCCGTGGGATGGTGCGCGAAGTCCTCGATCACGGTAACGCCGCCGATCCTGGCCCGCACCTCCAGCCGCCGCTTGACGCTCTTGAAGCTGGCGAGCGCCGCGCAAATCGCCTCTTTCCCAATTCCCTGCCCCGCAGCCAGCGCGGCCGCAGCGGTGGCGTTCAGCGCATTGTGCTCGCCTGCAAGCCGCATTTCCGGCTCCCCCCAAACCGCGCCTTGGCGCCAAATCTCCCAGCGCATCCAAGGCCCCGCTGAATCCGTTTCGTAGCGCAAATTGCGGATTCGCCAGTCCGCGCCCTCGCTCAACCCGTACCGCTCCACGCGGCTGAGCGCCCGCTCCACACACTCCGTCACATTCGCATTGCCGTCGTAGGCCACAATCAGCCCTCGCCGGGGAACGAGATTCACCAGCCGCTTGAAAGCAGTCTTCACCGCTTCCAGATCGGCATAAATATCGGCGTGGTCGAACTCCACGTGCGTCAAAATCAACCCGCCTGGGAAATAGTGCAGAAACTTCGGCCCTTTGTCGAAAAACGCCGTGTCGTATTCGTCGCCCTCCACGATAAAGGCGGGCGTGGGCCGCAACTGAAAGCTCGATCCGAAGTTCTCCGCCACGCCGCCGATCAAAAACGACGGCTCCAACTCCGGCTTCTCCCGCGCTGCCACCTGGTAGATCCATGCCAGCATGGCGGTCGTCGTGGTCTTGCCGTGCGTTCCCGCCACCACCAGCGATTCACGCCCCTTCAGAAACTCCTCGCGCAGCAGCGCCGCCACGGAAGTGAACGGAATCCGTTCGTCCAGCACGCGCTCCACTTCTGGATTTCCGCGTGAAAGCGCGTTGCCGATCACCACCAGGTCAGGCCGTGGCTCGAGGTTCGCCTCTGCGTATGGCTCCGCCACCGGAATTCCCAGTCTGCGCAGCAGATCGCTCATGGGCGGATAAGCTGCCTTATCCGAGCCTGTAATCCGGTGTCCTTCCAGCCGCAACAGCCCGGCCAGCGACGCCATGGCCGTGCCGCAGATGCCGCTCAAATGAATATGCCGCGCCACCGGGATCAATTGTGTACCACCAACTCACGAGTCTGCATGATCTTTCGTCTTTCGTCCCTAGTGCCTAGCCCCTAGTCCAGGCGTTCTCACCGCCGTTTCTAGCATTTCCAGCCGCGTCTCGCTGCCTGCTTCCAGTTCGGCCTCCACGCCGAAGGTCAACGTCACATTTTGCCGCGACACATGGCCGCTGCGCAGCCCGATGGCAATAGGCCCCTCAAATCCCTCCAGAGCGCTCAGAATCACGTCTTCCACCAGATCCGGCGCCGCACCGGGAGAGATGCAATCCAGCATCTCGCCAAACACGATTCCGCGCACGCCCTTCAGCTTATCCGCGCGCCGCAGTTGCCACAACATGCGGTCGATCTGGTAGGGTTTGACGCCGGTGTCATCAAGAAACAAGAGCGTATCTTCCGTGCGCGGCTCCCAAGCCGTTCCCAGCAGCGAACCCAAAATGCTCAAGCAGCCGCCGTAGAGTCTTCCGCGCGCCTTACCCGGCTTCAATGTCCGCATCCCCTGGGCAGCACCCACGCTGTAGTGCTCGCCCGCCAATGCGGCGCGAAAACTCTCTAAATGCACCCCGTCTGGAAGATAAAAATCCGCCGCCGCCATCGGCCCATGAAACGCCGGCAATCCCAGCCGGTCCAGCAGCCGCAGTTGCACGCCCGTCAGGTCGCTATAGGCGAACAACGGCTTCGGGCGCTTGGCGATCAGCTTGAGGTCCAATCCCTCGATCAGGTAATTCGATCCGTAGCCGCCGCGCAGGCACATCACCGCGCTCGTACTCTCGTCCGCGAAGGCCGCGTGCAGACTGGCCAGCCGTTGCTGCGCCGTTCCGGCAAAATAGAGCGGTCCGCGTTCCAGCGCATGTTCATCCAGCTTCGGCCGGTAACCCAGCTCGCGCAGGGCTTTCAACCCGCGCTCCACACGTTCCGGCAGCGCAAAGGATGCGGGCGCAATTACGCTGATTCCTGCGCCCTCGCAAACCGGCGGCGGCCTGAGCAAACGCATCTTTCTCACCATGCTTCTCCGCGCGCCACTAGCGCCGCCGGTCCGGTCAAATAAAGCTCGCTTCCCGGTCCGCTCCACGCCACGGTTTGCTCACCGCCGGGCGCCGTGACCGTCAGCGGCGAAACACATCCGTGAAGCGCCAGCGCAGCTGTGGCTGCGGCTGAGCTGCCTGTGCCTGACGACGCGGTCGGTCCCACCCCGCGCTCGAAGATGCGAATCTCAATGGCGTGCTCGCCGGCTATGCGCACAAACTCTACGTTGGTCTGATGAGGGAAATCGGCTTGGACGCAGATCTCCGCTCCTACTTCCTGCCAGCTTTTTCCGCCCACTGTGAAGTTCGCGTCGCCGGCAACGATCACGAAATGAGGATTCCCGGTGGAAACCTCCGCCCCCGCAATGCTTACCCCGCCGGCCAGCGTCACCGTCCGCCGGGCAAAGCTGGGAATGCCCATCCCGGCTGTCGCTTGCACCGCAAATCCGCCCTCTCTGCTTACCGCATCTACGCGGCAAACGCGAGGTCCGGCGTCAGTAGTGATCGTTAGCTCATCGCCTGGCTTCGAGGCCAGCGCCTCGGCCATCCACGCGGCTACGCAGCGGGTGCCGTTGCCGCTGATCTCAGCGACGGAGCCGTCGGCGTTGTGCAGCCGCACACGGCTGGCCTTCGGCCCCGTCCACGCAAAGAACTCGATGCCATCGGCGCCGACGCCGGTCGTGCGCGCGCACAGCCGCCGCGTCAACGCCGCCCAATCCTCATCCGCAACGGTCCTGCCAGAACTCACTGCAAGCCGCACCGCCTCTTCCGGCACAATCAGAAAATCATTGCCGCAGGCGTGCGCTTTGGTAAATGGAATCAATCTTCCTCCGCATTTCAGGTTTTCTGGTTTGCGTTCATCTCAGGCCGGTGTGCGGCGGTTTACGCCTTCGTCCGCACCGCAACGATTGCGTCAACCGCACCCGATGCGGGCGCCGGCCCCGCTACCTTGCCCGATGCTATCACCGCTCATGCCGGATTGTTATGCCGGCCGGCGGGCGCGGCGCCTTATAGGTACCGGAAACGTAAATTGTGCACGAGGGTTGGCCCTTATCCGTGAACCGCCGCACCGCTGTCAGCCCCTGCGGATGCTCCTCAACCGCGTGGTCCACCGCGTCGCCGCCGCAGGCCACCACAACGGCCGCATCAGCCGCGGGCGCGGCCAGCGCCGCGCAATAGATTCCCCGGTCGCTCTCAGAGATCGTTTGGCGCAGCGGAATCCCGGTTAGCGCCACCAGCTCCGGATGCACTGACGTGACCATTAAAACCGGCTCCCCGGGCCGGCTCGCCAAAAGCGCCCTGAGTTCGGGCGGAATCTCCCTATCGAATGCTCTGCGTGTAGCGGCGTTCTTCGTCCCTTCCACATAAACCAGCGGCCGCTCACGCACCATCGCCCAAGCGTTCACTGCAACCAGCGCAAACAACGCGCCGGCCGCATACTTTGCCCAGCGCGGCTTGAGTTTCCGCACCGTGGAGATAGCCAACTGCGCGGCAAAACCCCACCCCAGCGCCAGCGCCGGCAACATCTCCATGCCATAGCGCGTGTTGTACCACGAGTGCGGCCACCACACCGGCAGGAAAATGGGCACCGACGCATAGGCCACCGCAAAGGCGTAGAACGGAACCGGAAGCCACAGGAGCAGCGCCCATGGGAAGGCCCGCCGCCGCTCCCTTACCCACTCGCGGTTCCCAGCGAGCGATTGTTGATCACCAGGGTGAAGCCATGCCCACGCGGTTCCCAGCGCGGCCAGCGCCAGCAAGCCATTGCCCAATGCCGTGGCGGCCGCGTCCATCTCAGAAACCTTCAAAAAGAACAACAGCCCCACCCAGGGATTGTGCCAGCCCGGATGCGGCGGCCAGCCCGGCGCGGCGGTGCGCATTTCGATGGCCTTGGCCGAGTAAGGGCCGCGCGCAAAGTAAAGCCAGTCGCCGAAAGCCGTCGAGTTGTAGATGAACCAGGCGGCCGGCGCAGCCGCCACCACTACGCTCGCTATCCAAAAGCCCGGCGAGCGCAGCCGGCCGCGCTTAAGCAGCACTGCGCCCATCCCGCACCAAACCAGCAGCGCCATCACCCAGCCGTCGTAGCGCGTAAAGACTGCGGCTACCAGCAGCGCCGCGACCCAGGCCTGCAGCCGGCCCGCCTTGCGCGGATCTTCGTCGAGGCACGCATACCACTCCACCGCTCCGGCGACGATCCAGATCACCTCGCACAGAAACAGCGGCTCGGTCATGGCCGTGGTCTGCAAGTAAAGGAGATTAGGATTGAGCGCGAAAAACGCAAGCGCCAGCGCCGCTTCGAGCGGTCTAAGCCAGCGCCGGGCCAGCCGGTAGAATCCCGCACACGCAGCCACGTAAGCCAGCGCCGAGGGAATCGCGCCCGCAATTCCATTCGCCCACCAGCGATAAACCTGCACGAACGGAATCATCAGCAGGTGCGGCAGAGGCAGCCACACAGAACCGAGTTGCGCAAGCCCTGGGTTGCGGGAATCGAAGATGCGCCGCGCAATGTGCAGGTGCGCGATGGCGTCGCCGTAATTCAGCATCGCCCCGTGGCGCCAGCTCCACTCCAGGGCCGCCAGCGACGCCGCGGCGCAGCAGACCAGCACGGTTAGAATCTCTGCCGGTCTCAGGACCGGCAGCGGCAGGTCCTCGCCGCGGGAGTGTTGTTGCGGGGGTTCCGGCAAGTGCTCACTGCCGTTGGGGTGATGCGGGCGCATAGATTCCTCAGTCAAGGCGCGTCAACTCACGCAGCCGCTCGAAACGCTCGTCGATCTCCCGGCGCGTGAGCTGCTGCAGCCGCTCCGTTCCGAACCGCTCGCACGCAAACGATCCCATGGCGCTGCCGTAATACATTGCGCGCCGGTAGGCAGCCGCCGTCAGCCCGTCCGCAGCACCGGCCGAGGTGCACGAGGCCAGGTAGCCGAAGAACCCTCCGGCAAAGCTGTCGCCAGCCCCGGTAGGATCAACCACCTCTTCGAGCAGCATCGCCGGCGCCCGGAAGGCCTCCGGCCCTTTACTTTTTGGAACGAATTTGTGGAATAATGACGCCCCATACTCCCCGTGCTTCACCACCAGCGTCCGTGGCCCCAGCGCCATCACCCTCCGCGCCGCCTGCGCCAGGTTGCTGTTTCCGGCCAGCATCCGCGCCTCGCCGTCGTTGATGAGCAACACGTCCAGGCCCTTCAGCACTTGTTCAAGCGCCGCGCGATGGTCCTTGATCCAGTAATTCATGGTGTCGCCGGCGACCAGCTTTACCTGCGGCATGGCGTCACGCACGCGGCGCTGCAGGACGGGATCGATGTTGGCGAGGAAGAGAAACTCTGAGTCGCTATAGGCCGGGGGAATCTTAGGCTCGAAGGAGGCAAAGACATTCAGATCGGTCGTGTGCGTCTTGGCCTGGTTCAGGTCTTCGAGATACGATCCCGCCCAGAAGAAGCTCTTGCCCGGCGCGCGCTCAATGCCCCGCGTATCGATCTTGCGCGCGGCGAAAATGGCCTCCTGCTCGGGACCGAAGTCCTCGCCGACCACGGCGATCACGCGCACATCAGTAAAAAAGCTGGCGGCCAGCGAAAAGTATGTGGCCGCGCCGCCCAGGCATCGCTCGCGGCGGCCCGCAGGAGTTTCAATGGAATCGTAAGCTACGCTGCCCACTACGGTGATTGCCATGCATCGTCCCTTTCGTGTGTAAAGTTAACAAGTCAGCGAGCCGGCTCTTGAGCCGGCTACCAACCGTGATATTTCCCGAACAGCAATTTCAGCCGTTCCTTGGCCGCCGCCGGAATCGCCTCCGGCTGGGTAAGCACCGCGTACTTTGCCGCTGAGGCGCAGGCGCACGTGCGCTCGCGCGGCATCGCCGCCACGGCCGCCTTCACCACCTTGGCCGCGTTCTCCGCGTTCTGGTGGAGCACGCGCACGATCTCCTCGACGGTCACCGCATCGTGGCCGTCGCGCCAACAGTCGTAGTCGGTGACCATGGCTACCGTGGCGTAGCAAATCTCCGCCTCGCGCGCCAGCTTGGCCTCCTGCAGATTGGTCATGCCGATCACGTCAGCGCTCCAACTGCGGTAGAGATTCGACTCCGCCTTGGTGGAGAACTGCGGACCCTCCATGCACACATACGTTCCGCCCAGCTTGCCTACCACGCCCACCGCCGCGCAGGCCTCGACCGCGGCCTTGGCCACCGTGGCGCACACCGGATCGCCAAAGGCCACGTGACCCACAATCCCCTCGCCGAAAAACGTCGAGACGCGATGGAAGGTCCGGTCAATGAACTGATCGGGCATCACAAAGTCGGTGGGCTTGTGCTCTTCCTTCAGCGAGCCCACCGCCGACATCGACAGAATCCGCTCCACGCCCAGCTTCTTGAAGGCGTAAATGTTGGCGCGGAAGTTCAGCTCCGAGGGCAGAATGCGGTGCCCACGCCCGTGCCGCGCCAGAAACGCCACCTTGCGCCCCTCCAGCTCGCCCAGCACAAACGTATCTGAAGGCGCGCCAAAAGGCGTCTCCACGAGCTCCTCATGAACGTTGATGAATCCGGGCATGGAGTACAACCCGCTGCCGCCGATGATGCCAATCTCTGCTTGAGACACGTGCTTGCTCCTCCTACTGCCGTTGGCTTGTAGCTTTCAGCTATCAGCTCCCTGCTATCAGCTTGCCATGGAGAACGAGTCATTAAGTCGAACCTACCTGAACAATCTGAGGGATGAAAGCTGAAAGCTCACTGTTGATTGAGCAACCGAATCGACTCCATGAATACATCCCCGTCGATGGTCAAGCTATGCGCGCTGATTTTGTCCATGGTGTCCTGCGCGGTGTGGTGGTAGCTGTCGTTGGGCCCGTAGTCCATGTCGATGATGTCGATTGAAGGCACACCTCGCTCGACAAACGGTAAATGATCGTCCTCAACCTGAATCTCCGATTGAAAAAAGTACTTCTGGTCGCTGAGCCTGCGGGCCGCATCACCGACCAGCGTAATCAGCCAAGGGGTCGAGTTGAGGTCGCGCTGAACGTTCAGATCCTTGTCGCCGATCATGTCCGCCAGCAGAAACGCCTTGATTCGCTTCAGCGTTCCATCCCGGTCCCATTCGGCAGCCAAGTGCCGGCTGCCGTAGGTTGAGTCGGACGCCGACCAGCTTTGAATGGCCTCCTCGCCGTCAAAGAAGACTAGCCACACCGAGTCGCCATCCAGCTTCTTCGCCGGCGCCTGCGCCATCTCCGCACGCAACTGGTCGCCAATGGCCATCAGCAGGCCGGTGGTCGAGCCGCCGTCGTTGGCGCCCACATAATCGATGTTGCGCAGCCAGTAGTTGGTCTCATAGTGCGTGGCCAGCACGATCACGCCGTTGTTTGTGCCTGGATAGCGCACGATAAAGTTACACATCTCCACCGGCCCGATGGGCGTATCGGCGATGAACTTGTCTTGTTCAAGATTATCGTGATCGCGCTCGAAGTGACCGCGGATGAACGCTTCGGCCTTGGCGTGCCCCGGACTGGTGGGCCAGCGCGGCCCGATGGCCACGAACTCGCGCACGTATTCAAGCGCCCGCGCGCCGTCGAAAGCCTGCCCTGAGCGCGCCAGAGGGTGCTGTTGAGCCTCAACTGCCAGCGGCGCCAAGAACAGCAATCCAGCCGCAATCCTCCCCAACCTGGGGAATGAAAAAATCATGACGTGGCCTCCTTGGCCTTGCGCCCCTTCGGGTGCACCCACCACGCCACGCCTATCCCTGCCAAGTAAAGCCCCAGCATGGGGAGCGCGTAAATGCACATGGTCCACGGGTCGGGACTAGGGCAGATGACGGCCGCCACCACAAACACCGCCAGAATGGCATAGCGTATGTTCTTCCACAGAAATTTCGGGCTCACAATGCCGAACATGGCTAGAAAAAAGATCAGGATCGGCAGCTCGAAGCTGATGCCCAGACCCAGAATCACCGATAGGAAGAATCCGGTGTAGTCATCGATACTGATCATGGGCGTGAAGTTATGCCCAAAATCCACCACTAAAATTTTGATGGCCGCCGGCAATACCAAAAAGTAGCCGAATGCCGCGCCAGTAAGGAACAAGCCCACCGTGGCCGCCATAAACGGGACCACGAACCGCTGCTCCTTCTTGTAGAGCCCCGGCGCGATGAACAGCCACACCTGGTAGAGGACGAAAGGCGAGGCCAGAATGGAGCCAGCGACCAGAGAAGCCTGCAGGTACAGGTTGAGCGCATCCATGGGATGCGTAAACATCAGCGTCTTACCGATGTGGACGAGCGGCGCCTGGAAAAGCTGCACGATGCGGTCGTGAAAGAACCAGGCGACGAAGAAACCGGCAGCGAGATAGATAGCCGAGTGGATGATCCGCTTGCGCAGCTCTTCCAGGTGCTCCATCAAGCTCATGCCCGGAAGCTCGGCGCGCTCCGTCACCACCGCCCGCGCCTTACTGAGTGCTTCTGACGGATCAACCATGGCGGCCTGCCGGACCAGTTACCACGCCCGCCGCTGTGGCCGCTTTCTCCACTGCAATTCCCTGTTCCGCTGCCGCGATTGCATCCGCTGCCTTCAAGCCTGACTCCTCGTCGCTCGACTCAGCCAACCCCTCATCATGCGCCTTACCTGGCCGTTGCGCAGGCACCGGCTCGCCCGTTGCCGGGGGCGCCACGCGCAACTCGGTCTCTTCGCCCGGCGCTTCTTGTACTTGCGGCTCGGCGTAGTTGCCCTCGTAGTTCTCATACGGGTAGGCGCTCTCGGTGTACGAACTCTCCAACCTGGCCGTCTCAATTTCGGCCGACATTGCTTTTAGGGTCTGATCGGCAGCCTCTGCCGCCGCTCCGTGCTCTTGTGCGGGCTGCGCCAGTTGCCGCTGCCGCACCTCTTCCAGGCGGCGGCGGTCGGCCTCGTCGGCCGCGCGCAACTCTTCTTCCATCTGAAATTTGAAGTCGTTCGAGGCCTTGCGGAACTCGTACATCAGCTTGCCGATCTGCCGCCCGATCTGGGGCAAACGCCGTGGCCCGAACACCACGAGCGCCAACACCATCAGGATCAGCGAGTCGTCAAATCCGATGGTGCCAAGCTCGACAAATGGCGGCGCCGGGATGCCCATAATGTGTAATGATACCCGCCTGCACACAGCCTCACAAACTGCGCAGCTAAAGTCCGCGAGACGCTTCGTAAATCTCTCTGCAACCTTCACTTCGCGCCCCTCTCCGGCGCCTCTTGCCTCGGCTGTTCGCTCCTCACCGCGCTCGCCGCGCCTTGAGCCAATGGTTAGGCCTGCGTTAAACTGAACTCGAACGGGGCGGTGCCCACCGGTACAGTCTCCAGCAATGGGTCTGCCGGCTTCTTTCCGCAACCGTTCGAGTGAAAGGGCTGCAACAACCCCGTGGATGGGGCTTTTCGAGTCCCACGGCATTTTGCCGGCTGGCTTGGAAAAGTCAGCGCATCCGCTGTAGCCTGGATAGCTTTCAACATCCCCGTTCGCCGTCCCCGTAACGGGATGGGTTGGACTGAAGGCGGAATACAGTGACCTTGATTCTCGATGAAGTTACGGCGGCCTCGCCTGAGACTAGCCCTGCTTGCAGCCTTGAAAATTATCTAGCCCTGCCCGACCGTTCCATGGACGAGCGCATCGCCGCCGCGCGCCAGCGCCTCGGCTCGACCGCGGTCCTGCTCGGCCATCACTACCAGCGCGACGAAGTCGTCCGCTTCGCCGACTTCACCGGCGACAGTTACAAGTTGTGCCGAGCCGCCGCCTCCAGCGGCGCTGATTTCATCGTTTTCTGTGGCGTCCATTTCATGGCCGAGAGCGCCGACGTCCTCGCCCGTCCCGGCCAGCAGGTCATCCTGCCCGACCTCAACGCCGGCTGCTCCATGGCCGATATGGCCGAAATCTCCCAGGTTGAGAGCTGTTGGGAAACCCTCGAACACCTCGGCCTCGCCGGCGAAACCATCCCCATCACCTACATCAACTCCGCTGCCTCCATCAAGGCATTCTGCGGGGAGCATGGCGGTCTGGTCTGCACCTCCTCAAACGCCCGCGCCGCCCTGGAATGGGCCTTCGCCCGCGGACGCCGCGTTCTCTTTCTTCCCGATCAGCACTTGGGCCGCAACACCGGCTACGCCATGCAGATTCCTTTGAATGAGATGGCGGTCTGGGATCCTTGGGCCCTTGCCGGAGGTCAAAGCGCCGAGCGCCTCGCCTCCTGCCGCATCCTGCTGTGGAAGGGCCATTGCTCCGTACATCAGCGATTTCTGCCCAGCCACGTCGATCAACTCCGCGCTCAATATCCCGGCATTCAAGTGATCGTTCATCCCGAATGCCGCTACGAAGTCTGCCAAGTGTCCGACGCGCTGGGTTCCACAGAACGCATCATCTCCCTCGTCGCCGAGGCTCCTGCCGGTTCAACCTTCGCCATTGGCACGGAGATTCATCTCGTCAACCGCCTCGCCCGCCGCTTCGCCCCCGAGGGTAAGAAGATCGTCTCCCTCGACCCCACCGGCTGCCTGTGCACCACCATGTTTCGCATCAGCCCCCAGCACCTAGCCTGGGCACTTGAAAACCTCGCCGAGGGGCGCGTAGTCAACCGCATTCAGGTTCGGCCTAACATCAAGCAATGGGCCCGCGTCGCCCTCGACCGCATGTTGGAAATCTGAAGTCACATGCAAGAAGCCAAGAGTGAGAGGCTCATAGCTGATATCTGACGGCTGATAGCCGATAGCTAACATTGACCCCCTTGCGCCCGCTCTGCGAGACTCACAAACATGCGGTACAGCGGAAAAATTGAATACGCAAACGAACGCAAGATTCGGCAGTACAACAAGCCCCTCTACCGCCTCGCGCACTGGCCTATCTGGATTTGGGTCTTCTTTCTTGCCCCAGGACCGCTCACCTTCAGCCTCTTCGACCGCGGCTTCCACTGGCTCAATTGGGCTTGGCTAGCCGTTGTTCTTCTGGGCACCGGAATTGCCGGCCTCTACGCTCAACTTCCCGGGGTCGAGCCGCGTCCTTACATTCTCCGCTTCGACGAGGATCGGCCCAACCCTCTCTACCGCAAGGTCTGCTATACCTTTGCCTGGAACGCTGTCCTCAACTTCGCGTTGCTCAACATGGCCGGCCTGGTCTACGCCGCCGTCACCGGCCTCTGGCGCCTGAAACAAATCTACAATTACGGCTACTCGCCTCTCTGCGCCATCATTCTGTTTCTGGGCATTCTCGGCAAGCTGCCGCGCGCCGGCCCCTCCACCAAGGGTGAGGGCATTGAGCGCCGCTACTTTTACGGCTCGGTCTGGGCCGTCACCGTGGCGCAAACCGTCCTCCTCATCCTCTGGAAGACGCTGCCTGAAACCCGCACTGCGGGCCTCATCAAGCTGGCGGCCTTCGTTTTCGCGCTAACCCTGATGGGCACCCTGGCCGGCCGCGGCCTGTTGCCGCGCACCCGTCCCATCCTTCCCGGCGAGCTGATGATCTCCGACTGAAGCACCCGGCACGGCCATCTCCGGCGAAGCCACAATTCAGCGCGTGAGCAACTTCGGCACCGTCAAGGAAGCGCAGGATTATCTGGCTGATCGAATTGCGGGCGAGGCCGCAGGTGGAGGCTCTCCACGTTCGGCTGAACTATGGAATTCGCAGCCTCTCGATAGGCGGCGGACCACATCGCAAGCGCAGCAGGCGCGTGACGTAACAGCCGCCGAGGGGAGGCCCAACCGTCAGCGTCACGGACTGGAGCGAGGTCAATCCATCGCCCGAAGCCGTGATCACAACGCCGGAGGTTGCCAGCGGCGCTTCCGCGGAAGCCGTTAGCGTAAGCATAACGGCGCTCGCCCCTGAAGACGGAGTAACAGGATTCGCGGACCAGCCGGCTCGAACGCCAGCCGGCAAGCCGCTGATGGCGAAGCCTACGCTGCCGCTAAACGACCCTCCCGTGACCGCCGTAAAGCTCAGAGTGGCTGAGGCGCCCCGGTTGACCGTAACCGAACTCGACGCAGCGGTCAGAGTCAGCGTGGGAGGTTGAGTCACGGTCAAAGCGTAGGTGAGGGCCGCTGTTCCGGAATCGTCCGAGCCGATGAATGTAATGCTCTGGGCGCCTGCAACAGCCGTGGATGCGACCGCTGCGGTTACAGTGACAGGCGCTCCAGGAGCAACGGTAGAGGAACAGAGCTGAACGCTCACGCCGGCGGGAGCCGTGGCCGTCAATGCGACCAGGTTGCCGGCGGAGCCGCTTTCCGTCACGCCGATCGTAAAAGTAGCCTTATCGCCCGCCGCCACGGTTGCTTTAGCCGGCAAAGCGTACAGCATAAAATCCGGCCCCAGATCGCCAGACCCCCAGCTATTCACCAACACCGCTCCGTCCACCGACCCCAGCCCGGTGGCCAGGTTATATGCCGTACCGCTGGCGGCGTAGCCAACCACGCCCGGAACGCTGTTATTGCCAGAGGGCGTAGCGTGAAAGGGATTGTGGGATGCATTCACGAGTGGGTACAAGCCCACATTAGCGTTGCCCAGCCCGGTCCCGCCCATCTTTTCGATCACCAGCGCCATGATGCCGGCGAACGACGGAGTGGCTACCGAGGTTCCTGAGACGATCCAGTACGATCCGTTCTCCGCGACAACATATCCATCGTGATCGGCTGCCGCCAGTGATACATCTGGCACGGCCCTCATGCCATTGGCCTCGCCGGCGCCGCTCACGCCGGCCTGCCAAGCCGGCTGCGCGTAGACAGTGCTCACACCTCCTCCTGAGGCCCACAGTCCCGCGCCACCATTGGCGGCGCTTTCGTTCCAAACCTCTTCGGGAATGTAACCCAACGCCGAACCATTGCCCGCGGAGTTTGCCGGGGCCCAATACTCAGCGGAGTTCGATCCCTCGTTGAACTCCGTGCCTCCTACGCACGTCGCATAGGGTGAACTGCACATCCCATTGATCGCCGCTTCCGATCCGGAACTGCTCGATGCTGCCGAGCAGCCTGCCGCGCCGGCGTCGCCCGAAGCCACAAACACGCTCATGCCCTGGCTCGCCGCCTGCTCCCAGAGATTGTTGTAGAAGGCCAGCCCGGCTGCGCCCATCTCTTGCTCGCAACTTCCATAGCCGGCCACCACCACTGGCGCCGTGGCATGATTCACGATGTATTGCGCCGCAAGGTCCACGCCGTCGGTGGTGGCGGTAGAAGCGGCGATGACCAGTTTTACCGCTGCCTCCGGCGCTACAGCGCCGCTCCACTCCACGTCCAGCGTAGATTCGTCCTGGTCGGCAGTGACCAGCCCGGGGTCGGTTCCCGCCAGAGTCACCTGGGGAGCAGCCTGGGGCAAACCGGAGAGCGAGCGGAACGCCGCCACGTCGCTGACGTTGATGTTGCTCCGGCCCGCAATGGCGATCGCGGTTCCGGTCCCATTTGTGCCGGAGTTATAGATAGAATTCAGATCGTAGATAGCCGCAAAATCGGCGGGAAATATGTAGTGCGTGCTGCCCGCCGTGTATTCAGGCTGTGCGCTCAGCGGCCTGCGCGCCTTGATCTGCGATACGTGGCGGAAATCGTGAAGTGAAACTATGCCGCCTATCACCCCCGCCAGCGCCGCTGGAATCTGCGGGTCTTGCGCATTGGCGATATGGGTAACTCCATTCACAAGATAGCGGTTCATCTCCGTGTGAAACGCGTCGAGGACTTGACCGGCAGTTCCGGAAAATACAATCACGCGCCGATCCGCCGGAATCTCATTCACCGTAAATCCATGTTTGGTGAGCCAAGTGGTCACGCGCGCTAAATTTCGCGCGCTCACGCCGAAACGCGCGCCAAATTCGGCCGGCGTAAGCCAATGATGATAAAGCGGAGAGCGCGGATTCTGCTGCGCGCGGACGAGGGCATCGAGCGCCGACTGCTGCCCGGATGTTGGCTTCAGCTCTAGCATCATTTGGCTCAGCCGCGTTTCGGCGCTTACAGGCCCCTGATCGAATTCGGGGCGGGCCAGCGGGTACACGTTGCCCGCCAGGGTAACGGCCTGCGCTTCGCCTGCGCGCGCGGTTACGCGGAGGAGATGCGTTTGCGCTGGAGCGCAGCAAACCGACGCCGCGAGCGCAAGGGCTGCGGCTAAGTGCAGAGTATCTTGAAACAATTTGAGGTGATCTGCCTTTCAAGACCGGAGAACCTGAAGCCAGCGCGGCAGAGGTCCAACGGTCATATTTGCTTTTAATTTAGAGCTAACTGTTGAGAGACTTTAGTAGATAATTTTGTAAGCTTAGAGTTATTCGATCACCAAGGTACCTAACAGTGACTCGAAACAGGACACAAGCCGCGTTTCGTTGATTTAACCCATCTAACTTGCAGACAGATTCTTTGCGCTCAAGTGAGAGGAGGGCTGGCCACAGCGGCGCCGGTTTGCCTGGCAGTGCGGATACAGGGCGTTCGCGTGAGCGAAGCGCGGCGGGCAAACGGGGTTCGCTGCATTCAGAAGCAGGAGCAGCACCGCCGGCGCATTTGGCTTCAGAAGGAGCTTTTGAAGCTGCTCAGGAACCATGGCGTGGCGTTCGGCGAGGGGTACATCTGGCAATAGCCCTTGCGCCCGCTGAAGCGGACGTGGCGGGTCGTGACGGAAATAAATCGGCCCCTGAGACAAGATTCGAACCGTCCCATCTCCTGAAATCGGAGGAGCAGTAGAATGTAAGTCATATATTATTCTTATATATACACTTCGAATAACCATTTGAGCGCACGATTTCCACTTAAAAGCCCTATACTACTTGCCGTCAACTCTTGACAGATGACGTCATGTGTTGTATGCTCTAGTTGACATCAAGTAAGGAGGCGATATGCCCACTGAAATCCGTTGTAAGCGAATTATTGATGGCAGAACCTACAACACTGAAACTGCAACGCACTTGGGTCACTACGACCCGGCTGAATTTCCTTATGAAGAAGATCTTTTCAAGACACGACACGGTGCATATTTCCTGTGGAAGTTCAACGCAACCTCCGACCCGGAAGAAGAAATCGAGCCGTTAACGCCTGAGAGAGCACAGACATGGATGGAAAGGTATTGCACCCCGGAAATGGTGGAATCAGAATTTGGCGAGATGCCGGAGGCTGGCGACCCAGAGGCGAGAATTACGTTGCGCATTCCTGATACTTTGCATAAGCGAATTACAGCCCTCGCCGAAGCACAGAAGCAATCATTGAACGCTTGGATACTGCGGTGTGTGGAACGGTGTGCCGCTGGGGCGAACAAGTTGGAGGCGCAAAATGACAACAAATAAGGGCGGCACCCAACAGTCTCCGCGCCTCACCATTGAATTGGTACCGTTGCGATCATGGCAGCGCAATGTGCGTGCCGTTGTCGCACAGGATACGTGGGATGCATTGCGCTGGTATTTCGGCGCAACAGAAGAACGCCCGCGGTATCTCAACATTGCTTTCCCTCTTCCGCTGCCCACTTTAAGGTTCAAATGTAAGTATTGTGGAGTTGAAGGACAAACGTTGCACCTTCACGAAGAGTGGCGCTACGACGACAACAACAAGGTACAACAACTCGTCGGCCTCCGTCCGATCTGTTCAATGTGTCATCTCGCGAAACACATGGGTTGTGCCAACGAAATTGGCCGGACAGATGAGGCGCTTGCTCATTTGGCCAAGGTAAATGACTGGACAAGCCGGGAGGCAATGGCGTATATCAAACGGGCCTTTGCTGTTTGGCACGCGCGCGCCACCATCGAGTACACTCTCGACCTCAGCTATCTCGAGCGATATATACCCTCCACTAAGATTCATCTGGATTGGCTGGACAAACCGCGAACCTGGGTTGGCACACGCCTTGATGCCATTCTATGGGCGAAACGCTTGCTAGATTCGGATACAATCATCGTAGACACGGAAACAACTGGACTGCTTGATAAAGCAGACGTAGAGGTGATAGAGCTAGCTGCAATTAACACAAAGGGCAAGCTCATCTATCACTCCCTGTATAAACCTATTCATAAAATCCCGAGTATGGCTATGAAGATACATGGCATCACGAACCGAGAAGTGAAATCGTGTCCGACTTTTTTCGAACAAGCAGGATCGGTGACTGCGGCATTGCAGGGCAAGATCATTGTTACCTACAATGCGAAATTCGACAGAGAGGTACTGGCCCGAACTTTCAAATTGAATGGTCTCGCCGGTATCAGTGCACGATGGGAATGCGCGATGCACACTTTCCGGGTTTTTTCTGGATCGGGGAAATATTTGCCGCTCGGTAGGAAGCATCGGGCAGTGGAAGATTGCAAGGCGACGTTACGGCTGATTCGGAGGATGGCCAAAGGCATTCCCTAAATCCGACGGAAAAGCGAACTGCCGACTCACCGGCTGGAGGCGATCATTTGCGCGGCGTGCTGGAGGCTGGCGTCAGTAACTTTGGCGCCGGATAACATGCGCGCGACTTCCTGGGTGCGGGCGCGGTCGTCGAGGGTGCGGATACGGGTCTGGGTGCGGCCGTGATCCTCGCGCTTTTCGACGGCTAAGTGCTGGTCCGCAAAGACGGCGATCTGCGGAAGATGGGTGACGCAGAGAACCTGCTGGGCGCGGGCCAGGGACTTGAGCTTGCGGCCGACGGCCTCGGCGGCGCGGCCTCCGATGCCGATGTCGATCTCGTCGAAGACCAGGGTGCGCGGGGTGGGGTGCTTCTTGGACTTGGACGCAGTTTCCTCAACTGCGACTTTGAGGGCCAGCAAAACCCGCGAGAGCTCGCCGCCAGAGGCGATGGCGGTGAGGGGCTTGAGGGGTTCGCCGGGGTTGGCGGCGATGCGGTATTCGACCGTATCCCAGCCGGCGGAGGTCCACGCAGACTCGTGTTCGTTGGCGGTGACGGCGACCTCAAAACGGGCGTTCATGGCCAGCGAGTTCACGTGGCTTTCTGCGAGCTTGGCGAGGCGAAGGGCGGCGGCGCGGCGCTGGGCGCTGAGGGCAGCAGCGGCGGCGCTATACCCTTCCGCGGCCTGCTCGACCTCGGCGCGAAGCGTCTTGAGCAACTCATCGCGGTCCTCGACCTCGGCGAGCTTGCGGGCGGTGTCCTGGCCGAAGGCGATGACCTCGGCGACGGTCTGGCCGTACTTGCGCTTTAGCCGATCAAGCAGAGCGAGGCGGTCTTCAATCTCGGCCAGCCGCTCGGGCGAGGCATCCAGGCGGGAGGCGTAGTCGCGCAGGGTGGAGGCAACGTCGGAGAGCGTGGCGCGAGCAGAGGCAAGCTGCTGGGCGGATTCGGCAAAGCGGCCGTCGTAGCGGGCCAACTCTTCGACGTTACGCAGGGCGGCGCGCAGCGCGGCCTCGGCGGATGCGCCGCCCTCGTATAACTGCTCGAAGGCTCCCATGGCGGCGGCGTAGAGTTTTTCGGCGTTGGCCAGGACGCGCTTTTCGGTTTCCAGAGCTTCGTCTTCGCCGGGCTGAAGATGGGCCGACTCAATTTCGTTACGCTGGTAGGTCCAGAGATCGGCCATGCGCAAGCGGTCCTGCTCGCCGTGGAGGAGATCGTCGAGCCGTGCGGAGGCGCCCTGCCAGCGCGCGTAGGCGCCGGAGACGGCGTCGAGGGAGATGTTTGCGAAGCGGTCGAGGAGGATGCGTTGCTGCGCCTGATCGAAGCTGGAGAGAGTTTCTGTTTGCGCGTGGACGAGGGCCAGCTCCGGGGCAAGCTGGCGCAGGGTGGAGACCGTCGCCGGCTGGTTGTTGATGAAAACGCGGCCCTTGCCGGTGGAGAGGATTTCGCGGCGAAGGATGATTTCGGCGCCTTCAGCGTCGATGCCGTTGGCTTCGAGGATCGAGTCAGCTCCGGGCGTGGACTCGAAGACGCAGGCGACGACGGCCTTTTCCGCGCCGTGGCGGACGAGTTCGGCCGATCCCTTACCACCCATCAGCAGGGCCAGCGCATCTACCAATATAGATTTGCCGGCGCCGGTTTCGCCGGTGAGGAGGTTGAGGCCGGGACCGAAGACGGCAATGGCGTGATCGATAACGGCGTAGTTTTCGGCGCGCAGTTCGACGAGCATGGCAGAGGTCCGCAGTTGGAGCTCAGGGCAGTTTGCAGGTCTCAAAATCGAGACCTGGGGCGCCAACGGGAATCCCAGCGCAGCATAACATGAAATTGAGGGTTGGGCGGCGGCGCGGGGGCACCCAAAGGATAACGGGGGTGTGTGACCGGATTCTGATACCGTGGTGATGAGGTGCATGGCGATTTTTATCCTAACCATTGCGAGTATTTTGCAGGCTGAGAACGGCGGTGCGCCGGCAGCGGGGCAGATGCAAATGCCCGGGTTGCACGACTTTAGCACGCTGGCAGGAATGATGGCCAATCTGGGGCCGGTTGCGGACGCAGTGCTGGTGCTGCTGCTGATCGCCAGCCTGTATTCATGGGCCGTGATCCTGGCCAAGATGTCAACGTTCAAAAAGGCGACGCAGGCGAGCCGGCGGTTTGTGCGGGCTTTCCGCAAGGCTGCGCGGTTGCAGGAGATAGCAGCGCTGACCAATGACTGCGCGGCCAGCCCATTAGCGCAGGTCTTCGAGGACGTGTACGAGACCTACAAGCGGCAGACAGGCGGATCGGGACCGCCGCGTAACTTGACGCCGCTGGAGCGGACGGCCCATGCGGCGGCAAACGACGCCGTGAGCAGCCTGGAGCAGCGGATGACGTGGCTGGCAACGATCGGCAGCGTGAGCCCGTTTGTGGGGCTGTTTGGGACGGTGATGGGCGTGGTTTCAGCGTTTCACGGGCTGGGGACGGCGGGCGTGGCTACGCTGCGAGCCGTGGCGCCGGGCATTGCCGACGCGCTGGTGACCACGGCGGCGGGGCTGTTTGTGGCCGTGCCGGCGGTGGTGGCGTATAACCAGTTCACCGCGCGGATCAGGGTGTTCGCTGCGGCCACTGACGATTTTTGCCGGGAGCTGCTGAACTCGCTGGAGGAGATTCCGGTGCGCGCGCCAGCGGCGCCCCCGCGGGTTCCGGCGGAGATGCCGCGCGAGAGCGAATCGCGCGGAGTTTATAAGTAACGCGAGCCAGGTGCAGGCGGTTGCGCCGGGCGCGACAGGCAAAGAGAAAGAGATCGAAGGTGGCTTTCACGACCAATAACGGGCAGACGCGGAGCTCGCTGGCGGAGATTAACATTACGCCGCTGGTGGACGTGGTGCTGGTGCTGCTGGTGATCTTTATGGTCACCGAGCCGGTGCTACAGTCGGGGATCGAAGTGTCGGTTCCGAAGACGCGGACGGTGCGCCAGATCACGGAGCAGAGGATGGTGGTGACCATCGACCACAATCAGGAGGTATACCTGAACGACCAGCCCGTGAATGTCCACGACCTGGCGCTGAAGCTGCACCAGGCGGGAGTGGACACCTCGCAGCAGGCCATTTATTTGCGCGCTGACGAGCGCGTGCCGTTTGGGGCCTTTGCAACGGTGATGGATGCGGTAAAGCAGGCGGGCATCACCAATGTGTCGATCATCACCCAACCGTTGGATACGGCCGGGCAGACGCAGGGCGGCGGGAACTGAGGGGCTTTGGACCCGGTTTGCAGCCGCAGGGCAGGCGAATGCCGCCGAGGATGACAGGGGCATGAGCAGCGTTCTGGAGGGCGGAGTACACCTGGAGCGGGGACTGGCGGCGGAGCCGATGGGACGGCCGGCGGCAGGTTCGCTGGCGTTGCACGCCGTGCTGGCGGTTGTGCTCCTCTGCTATGGCCTTTTCAGCGGCCTGTTTCACCATGACATTTGGGGCAAACCAGGGATGGCCGGGTCAATGAACGTAACCCTGGTGAGCAACGCAGTGCCGCTGCCTGCCACTGAGCCGCCCAATACGAACGTGTTGGCGACGGAGACTCCCAGCCAGGCGCCTGCCGCGCCGAGCCCAAAGAAGGAACAGCGTGTGGATAAGAACGCGATCCCCATCTTGGGCAAGCACGTAACCCCCAGAAGCCGGACGAGGCCGAAGACGCAGCCCTACCAGCCCCAGCCCCGCGCCAAGAATCTGGCCGCGTATGGCGAACAGGCCGGCTCTTCGATGCCACAGGGCATGGAAAGCACCTCAGGCGGTCCGACGCAGGTGGCCAACGGCGACTTTGCCAGCCGCTTCGGGTGGTATGTGGATCAGATCAACCGCAAGATGGACCAGAGTTGGTACCGGGCAGAGGTGGACCCGCGCACGCCCAAGGGCTCACGGGTTTATCTGATCTTCACCATCGACCGCGACGGAGTCCCGTCTGACATTCGACTGGACAGGTCGAGCGGCAGCCCAACGCTCGATATGTCGTGCGAGCAGGGAGTGGAACGAGTGGGCACCTTCGGTCCGCTCCCAGAGGGATACAACCAAAGCACGCTAAAGGTTTCTTATTATTGTGAGTACTGATCTTCCGTCTAGCCCGGACGCGCGCAAGGAAGGTTGTGCGCATCCAGAAATTACTTTTCATCCCGAAGGAGGGATCGCTCTGCGCATGAAGAGAATGACTTGGAGGATGCTCTTATTTTTGCTTTCCGCGGCGTTTATTTTGCCGCCTTCTATGTCCGCCCAGAGTTGGGTTTACACGGGCACCAACCTCGGCAACCAGAGCATTCGCCTGGCCGTGGCCGACTTCAAACCGGCGGGGACAGACCCCCAGACGCCGGCGTTGAAAGCCGTGTTTGACGCCACGCTCTATAGCGACCTGGGCAATGCGGGCATCTTTCAGATGGTGTCGAAGAGTCTGGCCCCGCTGTCTATGCCCGGCTCGCCCCAGGAGATCGCTCTTTCCCAGTGGTCTGCTGCGCCCGCCAATGCAGCGTTTGTGGCATTTGGCTCGCTTGCCGTGAATAACGGGCGGTTGATCGTATACGGCTGGCTGTTTGACACCGGCAACACGGCCAGCCCACAGGTGCTGGGCAAGCAGTATAACGAAGCGGCCAGCGAAGATTCAGCGCGCGACGTGGCGCACCAGTTCGCGGATGCAATCATCTACCGGCTGGGAGGCGGAATTCCGGGGATTTGCGAGACCAAAATCTACTTTGTGAGTTCGCGCAGCGGGAGCAAAGAGATTTGGGCGATGGATTACGACGGACAAGATCAACGCCAAATTACGCACCTGGGCAGCATTTCCATGTCTCCGCACATCTCCCCGGGTAACTCGCGGATTATCTTTGAATCGCTGGGACGCAAGGGGTGGTCAATCCGCATGTATTCGCTCGACTTGGGCCGATTAGTGGCCTTCCCCACGGGCACGGTGGGACACCTGAACGAGTCACCGGCGTGGTCGGCTGATGGGATGCACGTGGCGTTTTCCTCAGCGCGGTCGGGAGAGCCGGAGATTTGGATTGCGAACGCCGACGGCGACAGCGCTCACATGATTACATCGCTATTGGGACCGAACGTGCAGCCGGTATGGAACCCACAGACGGATGCGCAGATCGCATTTGTGAGCGGGCGCTCAGGCGCGCCGCAGATTTATATCATGGGCGCTGATGGGTCCAACATTCAGCGCATGACCGATGGCGGCTATGCCGTCTCTCCCTCCTGGTCGCCGAACGGCGAATTCTTAACTTTCAGTTGGGACCGCACGTATGGCCCTGGAGCACCAGGCGCGCGGGATCTTTATTTGTTCAATATCGCCACCATGCAGTGGCTGCAACTGACGCACGGCGAGGGCAGCAACGATTTTCCATCGTGGGCGCCGGATGGGCGCCACATCGTATTTGCGCGCACCATCAACTACCGCACCGACATCTGGACGATGCTGGCCAATGGGACCGATCAGCATCAATTGACGTTCACCGGCAACAACACGGAGCCCGACTGGAGCTGGAAGTGACACTGGAGCCGGAAACAGTGGTTTGCTCCGGCTGGCGCCCGCGAGCAGGCAGGTTGTTTACAATCTTTAATGGATCATCTTTTAGATTTGGTCGTGATACCCAAAGGCGAATTCAGCCGGTGGGTGAAAGTGAATTGGCGCGCCGGGCAGGCATCTCGCAGCCGTTGCAGATGCGTGACCGGCCGAGACATAACCGCTTTCTGAGGCGAAACGGGCCCAAGCCATGCGTTGACCGCGGCACGCTGGAGCCTGCCGCGGTTTGGCCGCGGCAAGGAAACAGGCGGCGCAGGGTTATAAAGAGCCAGGTAGGCCAAGAAAGCCATGCTTTCAAGAAGGAGCACTCAATTGAACTTACGTAGCCGAATTTTGATTCCTGTTGCTTTGCTGGTTGCCTTAGTGGCTGTTGCCGGTTGCAAGAAGAAACAAGCACCGCCGCCACCGGCGGCGACGGCGCCGCCCGCTACTGCGCCGGTGCCCACCGCTTCACTAACCGCAACGCCCAGCGTGATCTCAGCAGGAGACCAGGCGGAGCTGCGCTGGAATACGACCGACGCCACGGATGTTTCCATCGATGGTATCGGCTCTGTTCCTACCGCAGGCGTGAAGACCGTGACTCCCACCACCACAACCACCTATCATCTGGTGGCGCGAGGCGCGGGCGGGACGGCTGACGCCACCGCGACGGTGACCGTGAATGCGCCGCCGGCGGTTGCGGTGCCCGCCAACACCATGACTGCGGAGGAAGAATTCAAGGCGCACGTGCAGCCAATCTTCTTCGATTACAACGAGTACAGTATCCGCCCCGACGCGCAGACTACACTGGAGAACGACGCCAGCTACCTGATCGCCCATCCGAACATCGACTTCACGATCGGCGGCTACTGTGACGAGCGCGGCTCGGATGAGTACAATCTGGCCCTGGGCCAGAAGCGGGCTGTAGCCGCTGAAAACGCGCTGGTGACGGCGGGCGTGGCGGCCAACCGCATCCATGTGATCAGTTACGGCAAGGAGAAGCCCTTCTGCTTCGAGCACAACGAGCAGTGCTGGCAGCTCAATCGCCGCGACGGATTCACGATGGACAACAGCGGGCAATAGAGCGCGCAGAGCGCAGGCGAACCGGCAGACAAGGAGCCGGAGGTTCGATGTGCATGCCCGGATCGGGTCTCGACGGCGGCGCCCGGCAACCGGGATAATAGTAGTGTCTCCCTGCGGCAGCTTGGGTTGCGAAGGCCGGCTGCCGCACGGCCTTGTTATGAGAGGTGTAGCCATGCAGAATGCACGCACATTTCGCAATCGGCTGCTGGCCGCAGCAGCATTCGTCATCTGCGCAGCATCAGCGCCCGTGCCGGCGCACGCGGTGTCGAAGGAAATCGTTGAGATCCAGACGCAGGTACAGCAACTTGTAGAGATGGCGCAGAGGCTGCAATCCACGCTGGATTCTCACTTCGGCGCCATGCAAAGCCTGGCGCAGCAGACGGCCACCGAAGCCACGAAGATGAGCGCGGCGGTCACCGCGATCCAGCAGAAGCTGGACGCACAGAACCAAGCCCTGAGCGGCCAGGTAAACACTCTTTCCGGGCAAATCCAGTCGCTGAACGATTCCGTGGACGAGTTGCAGTCGCGCCTGGACCGGCTGCAAGCGGCGATCAAGAACTTGCAGAGTCAGATGCAGAACATTCAAGCTCCCATGCCGGGCATGACGGCGCCCGGTACCGCCGCACCGGGCACGGCTGCTCCTGGCGGCACTGCCGCAGAGACAGCGCCGGGCTTACCAGGCACTCCCGGCGGCGCGCTCGCCGCGGCGAACACGCAAATGGGGGCGGGGGCGCAAGCGCCGCCTCTGGAGCAAACCTTCCAAGCCGCCATGAGCGACTACCTGGCGAAGCGGTACAAGCTGGCGGCCAGTGAATTTGGCAGCGTAGTCGAATACTACCCTTTGGATAATCTGGCGGGCACGGCGCAGTTTTATCTGGGCGAAATCGCCTATCACCAGGGACATTACACGCAGGCGGTGAACGATTACAACATGGTGCTGGAGGGATACAGCGGCAACTCCAGAGCGCCTACAGCGGAACTGCACAAGGGACTGGCGATGCTAAGCATGAAGGAGCGCGAAGCGGGAATTCACGAGCTGCGGCTGCTTATCCAGCGCTACCCGCGGACCCCGGAGGCGGCCGAAGCGCGGCGCCGGCTGGGCGAGATGGGTGTGAGCCTGCGCTGAAGCCGGTTTTACAGCATTTTGGGAGATGGTGTAGTCCTTTTGAGATGGATAATTATGCTGCCGCTCCTTAAGGCCGCGGCGGCTTGAATGTGCGCTTTGGTCTACTGTATTTCCGAAGATGCTTTCCGACGGTGATGAGAAAAGCCCCGGCAAGCGCGGGGCTTTTCAAGCAGGCAGCAAGGCGGCCCCGGGCCGGCTCAGGACATGGCATGGGGATCATTGCCGCCCAGGATCATGCTCTTGCGGTGACGCACGTCGGCGCCCTGCACCCAGAAGATGACGTCCTCAGAGATGTTGGTGGCGTGGTCGGCCACGCGCTCCAGGCTGCGGCAGATCATGAGCGCGCTGAGGGCCTGGGGAGCCAGATGGCTCTGCTCTTCCATGAGCTTGGTGAGGGCTTGGTAAGCAGCGCGGTTCATGGCGTCCACGGCGTCGTCCATGGTGAGCACCTGGCGGGCGATTTCAGCATCGGCCTGGATGAATGCTTGCAAGCTTTTGCGCACCATGTCGGCGGCCAGCACGGCCATGCGGGGAATATCGACGGGCATATCCACAACCGCCATCTGTTGCATGCTGCGGACGCGGTCGCTGATGCTCTTAGCAGAGTCGCCCACGCGCTCCAGATCGGAGTTGATCTTGATAACGGAGAGAACAAAGCGCAGATCGACGGCCATCGGCTGCTCCATGGCCAGCAGATCGAGGGCGGATTGATCGATATCGCGCTCCATGCGGTTGATGGCATTCTCAGAGCGGTCGACCAAGTCGCAGATGGAAAGATCGCGCACCCGGTAGGCCTCAATGGCGCGCTGGATGGCCTGCTCGGCTAAGCCCGCCATTACCAGCAGGTTTTCCTTCAAATCTTCAAGGCTTTGTTGAAAGCGAATGCGTGTCATCCGAACCTGCCCGTGATGTAGTCCTCCGTGCGCTTGTCGGAGGGATTGGTGAAGATCTTGTGGGTGGAATCGAACTCCACCATGCGGCCGTTGAGAAAGAAGCCGGTTTTCTCGGCTACACGGGCCGCCTGCTGCATATTATGCGTCACGATCACGATCGTGTACTGAGATTTCAACTGGAAGACCAAGTCTTCGATCTTGGAGGTGGAAACGGGGTCCAGCGCGGAGGCGGGCTCGTCCATGAGGAGGACTTCAGGATCGACGGCCAGGGCGCGGGCAATGCAGAGCCGCTGCTGTTGGCCGCCGGAGAGGCTGGCGCCGGATTTCTTTTTGAGATCGTCCTTGACCTCGTCCCAGAGAGCGGATCTGCGCAGGGATCGCTCGACGATCTCGTCGAGGGAACGGCGGTTGGAGTAGCCGTTGAGTTTGAGACCGGCGGCGACATTGTCGTAGATGGACATCGTGGGAAAGGGATTGGGGCGTTGAAAGACCATGCCCACGCGGCGGCGAATCTCCACCGGATTGGCGTCTTGGTAGATGTCGAGGCCGCCGATGCGCACCGTGCCGGTAACGCGGCCGATGGGATTAGTTTCGTGCATGCGGTTGAGGCAGCGGACAAAGGTGCTTTTGCCGCAGCCGGAGGGTCCGATGAGGGCGGTGGCGTGGTTGGCCGGAATATGCAGATTGATGTCCTGGAGCGTGTGGTTGTTTCCATACCACGCGTTCAGGTTGATGACTTCGATGCCGACGCCCACTAGCGCATTTCTCCTTCCACTTTTTGCTGAAACCGGAAACGCCGCGGCGGCGAATTCCTGAAGAAGCCGCCATTCCAGTTTCAGTTTCGAGACGGCGCTCTCAAAGGAGAGATGCCGGTTAACTCGTCCCCTTCAAAACGCCGCGGCTGGTGACGAAGCGGACCAGCGCCACAGCCAAGACGATCAACACAATCAGAACCAGGGCTCCGGCCCACGCTAAGCGGTGCCAATCGCCGTAGGGAGAGATGGCAAAGACATAGATTTGCAACGGCAGGGCCTCGATAGGTTGATTGAGGCTGGCGCTCCAGAAAGAGTTGCCAAGCGCGGTAAACAAGAGCGGGGCGGTTTCGCCAGCCACGCGGGCAAAGGCCAACATACATCCGGTGATGATGCCGGGCGAGGCGGTTCGAACGGTGATGGAGAGAACCGATCGCCAGTTGGGCACGCCCAGACCCAGCGCCGCCTCGCGCACCGCGTGAGGCACCATGAGCAGCATCTCTTCGGTGGTGCGGCAGACGGTGGGGATCATCATGATGCCCAGCGCCACGCCGCCGGATAGGGCGGAGAAATGCTTTTGCGGGACCACGACCAGCGCGTATGCGGCAAGGCCCATCACGATAGAGGGAACGCCGTTGAGCACGTCGGCGGTGAAGCGGACGGCGTTGGCCAGCTTGGAGCCGCGGCCGAACTCGGCGAGAAAGACGCCGCCGCCAATGCCGATCGGTACGCCGATGGCGCTGGACACAGCAAGCACAATACCCGATCCCAGGATGGCGTTAGCCATGCCTCCGCCGGGCTCTCCGGGGGGATTGGGAATATGGGTGAAGAAGGCCAGGTTCAGGGATTTGGCGCCTTTGTAAATGAGGTAGACGAAGATGGCCACCAGAGGCGTGATTACGATCAATGTGGCCAGGATCGCCAGCGCGGAGACGGCGCGGTCGGTCCAGCCGCGCATCCAAGATCGCATCGAAAATCGCTGCGAGGGGGGCATGGAAGGCCGTAATGGGAAGGTTTCCGCGTTCACCCGCATCTCCTTAGCGCGCCGTCGCCGGCGCACCCCTGGTCACCGCCCACATCAGCAACTGGGCCAGGGCGTTGACGATGACCGTAACAATAAACAATGCCAGGCCAATTTCGATCAGGGCGCTCAGGTGCATGTCGCTGACCGCCTCAGTGAATTCGTTGGCGATGACGGCGGCCATGGAACTTCCGTTGGAAAGCAAAGAGGCGTGAATCTCAGGGGTATTGCCGATGACCATGGTGACGGCCATGGTTTCGCCCAGCGCCCGGCCCAGGCCGAGAATGATAGCGCCCATCATGCCCACGCGCGCATTGCGCAGTACGCCCATGCGGATCATCTCCCAGCGCGTGGCGCCGAGCGCCAGAACCGCCTCCCGCTGCGACTGGGGCACCGCGGTCATCACCTCGCGCGTAAGCGAGGAGATGATGGGCAGAATCATGATAGCCAGGATGACGCCGGCGGCCAGAAAGCCGAGGCCGGTGGGATTATCGCCGCTAAACAAGCCTGTCCAGCCCAGCCAGCGAATGAGAAATGGATTCACGTACACACGCAGCAAGGGCACCAGCACGAAAATGCCCCAAAGCCCATAGATGACGCTGGGGATGGCGGCCAGCAGTTCGGTAAGAAAGGCCAGCGCGCCACGCAAAGCCTGGGGGCACATCTCCGTAAGGAAGATGGCCAGGCCGACGGCCAGCGGCACGGAAATGAGCAGGGCCAGAAAGGAAGAGACGAGTGTGCCGTAAATGAAGGGCAGGGCGCTGAAATGACCGCTCACGGGATCCCAAAAGATGCGCTGATGGGTTACGGAGTCCACATAGGACCGATAGAAAAAGCTGAAGCCGAACTTCTGCCAACTCAACTGCGAACGCAGCGCCAACTGCCAAACGATGAGGCCCACGATGCCAAAGATGCTCAATCCGCTGAAGACCATCAGCCAGCGAAATCCCGCGTCGGCGATGGCCGAGTTACCGCGTGACAGCAAGAAACCGCGCACCGGCGACACCTCCGGCGCGGCCGCAGTCTCCGGGTTCTGCCCCGGCGAGGGCTTTAGTCCGGCCCTAGGTTCGGATTCTACTTCCGAGTTGAGCATCTTGCGCGCGTGGGCAGCCCCATATAAAGGCTACCGGGCTAATGTGAATAGAAGGTTACAAGAGCACAAAATCAAGTGCATAGCGGAGGAAAAATGCCGTTCAATCGAAAAAATCGAGGTTTTTTACGTTCCAAGGATTCCGGAAGAGCGCCATACCCTGCGAATCCCTTTGTGTTGCTCTGGTGCAGGGAGGTCCGCTCTTGAAGATTATGGAATTTTGCAAGCAACTATTCTGTAATCAATCACATAGAAAAAAGATGAGAACCGGGCGCCGGGCTCGAATGCTCTTCTCACTTTTACTGTCTCCGGCCTTCGAGGCCAGCCATTCTGCCCCGTTCCCACTCTCTCGCACCCTGATTTCCCGAAATAAGGGACAATGCCGGGCAGGAAAACCGAAATTCTCCAAAGAAAACGTGGTAAAACTCCAGATATGGTTAAAGGATAGCGACTTATGGCTAAAGGAAAGCGTTTAACGCCACAAGGGCACGTAAACTTGAAAGCGCTTGCAGCCTACCTGGAACTTTCGCAGACTACAGTCTCCCTGGTCCTGAACAACTCACCGGCGGCCCGATCCATTCCCATGGAGACGCGGAATCGCGTCACTGAGGCAGCCGCGCGTCTCCATTACCGGCCCAACTACTTCGCCCGTTCTCTTCGGCAGGGCCGATCCATGAGCGTGGGAGTGCTGGCGCCCGACCTGAGCGAAGGGTATTTTACCCGCGTGATGAGCGGCGTGGTGGAAGAGTTGAGCGCAGCTCACTATTTCTACTTCACCGCGTGCCACGACTGGAAGCGGGAACTGATTGAAAGGTACCCGCGCATGCTCGTGGAGCGGGCGGTGGATGGATTTCTGCTGCTGAATACGCCTGCGGACCACATCGCCGTGCCCGTCCCGGTGGTAGCCATCTCCAGCCACTGCGTGGCCGATAACGTAACCAAGATCGTTCTCGACCACCACTTGGCGGCGGAGCAGGCGCTGGCTCACTTGCATGCGCTGGGCCACCGGCGTATCGCGTTCATGCGCGGCCCGCATGCCATTCCCGATTCCGAGTTCCGCTGGGAGAGCATTCAGCAGGTGGCGCGGGAGATGGGCATCAAAGTCGACCCCGCGCTGGTCACTCGCATCGACACCGCCGGGTGGTCGATGAAGGCCGGCTATCACCCGATGGCGCCCGAAATTGGCTACAGACCCATGCAGGCGCTGCTCGAAACGGCGCGCAATTTCACGGCCGTCTTTTGCTTTAACGACATTGCGGCCATTGGCGCCATACGCGCCTTGAAAGACGCTAACCTCTCCGTGCCCGGCGATGTTTCAGTGGTGGGCTTCGACGACATTCTGTCAGCGGCTTACGCCACGCCCTCGCTTACCACCGTCCGCCAGCCGCTGGCTAGGATGGGCAAGCGCGGCGCGCAAGTGCTTCTGGAACGCATCTCCAACGGGGAAAAGGAATTTACGGCAGAGATCGTCGTCAAGCCGGAGTTCGTGGTGCGGGAATCGACGGGGCCAGCGCCGCACCGGGTGTAAGGCGCGAACTCAACTACAGGCAGCTTCGAGCCAGCGGCTGATGTAGACCTGTGCATGGGCTTCGCCGCAGTAGTGGCGGGCGTGAGGCGCATCCGCGGCTTCCTTGGTCCATTTGTAAATCGTCAATTGCGCGCTGTCGCAGTGAATCACGAGCCAACGCTGCGGGTTGTCGCTCTCTTCGCCGCAGATTTCACATTTGTAAATGGTGCCGATCACGGCGCAACCTCCAGCCTGGGGACGAGTAACGCAAAAATCCAGGGTAGCAAATCTGAGCGCGCCGAAGGCAATGCTACAGGCGCCTGAAAGCTGTCCCTATTCTTTATTCCAGCATTTGCAGATTCAGGGGTTCGACCAACATGCAGTCCATGGTGCGAATTTCGGCCAGGGCGCGCTCCAGGACCGAGGATTTGCACGGTTCCACGGTGACTACGAAGGGCAGCGCGTGGGCCGGATAGCCGGCCTTCTGGACGATGGCGCGAATGTTGATCTGCGCCTTGGCCAAAGCCCCGGCGATGGCCGCCACGATGCCCGGCCGGTCATTGACCAAAAAGCGGATGTAATGGGGAACCTCAAACTCCGCGCCCACGTGGACCGGGGCCGAGGGAATCTCAACGCGGCGCGAGCCGTGAGCAAGGACGAGCAGATCGCTGACCACGGCTACGGCCGTGGGATGGCCGCCAGCACCATGGCCGGAGAAGACCACATCGCCGCCATAATGGCCGGTGACGATGACCATGTTCTGGGTATCTTGTGACCAGGCCAGTGGCGAACGCAGCTCAACGAGCATGGGGCCCACGGCGGCCGCCAGCCGCCCCTCGACCTGCTCGGCGCAGGACACCTGGCGGATGGTGCAACCCAGATCGCGCGCGTAGCTGAAGTCGACGGGCGCAAGGGCTGTAATAGGCCGGGGAACAATCTCATCGGGATTGACTTGGACGCGCAGAGCCAGACGCATAAGAATGGCCAGCTTGGAGCGGGCATCAAAGCCTCCCACGTCCTCAGTGGGATCGGCTTCAGCGTAGCCTTTGGCCTGCGCCGCAGCCAGCACAGTGGCATAATCGGCGCCCTCCTGCATCTGGCTGAGGATGAAGTTGCAGGTGCCGTTGAGAATGCCTTCGATGCGCTCGATGCGGTCGCCGGCCAGGCCCTGCTCAAGGCCAGGAATCACGGGAATTCCGCCGGCTACGGCGGCGCCGTATTTGAGATGGCCGCCCTTGCTCTCGGCCAGCCGCTCCAACTCCACGCCGTGGTAGGCGATGAGTTTTTTGTTGGCCGTGACCACGCTTTTGCCGGCCTCCAGCGCGCGGCGCACCCACTCGCCGGCGGGATCGAGGCCACCGGCCAGCTCCACGATCACATCCACATCTGAGGACAGCACGGCGGCTGCATCTTCGCTCCAGATCACGCCGGGCGGCGTCCAATCGACGCGCTTGCGCTCCACGCCGCGGTTGAAGACGTGGGTCAGCTCCAGTTCCCGCGGGCGCGATTCGGCCAGAATTCGCGCCACCGAACTGCCCACCGTGCCGAAGCCGAAGATGGCGATGCGCAGGGGGCGCGGATGACGCTTATCCTGCGCGGCGCAATGGCCGGACGGCGAAGCGGAATCATGCGCGAGAGATACTGGGCTGGCCTTGGTCATGAATTCACAGTGTAAAGTGCCTGATAGTCCGATGATACCCGACCCGGCGGCAAAGGGCCGCGCAGCCGCTTATTATGCGTCGTATTAGTACCTGTCCATTGAAAATCTGCACAAAACGGGCAGAAAAGTCAGGAGGTTATGCAGCATAGCTCCAGGTAAGCTGCGGGATGATGACGAGTTCGCGGAGTTTCAATCCTGTGGCGAGGACCAT
>JAJYZC010000018.1 GCA_021800255.1 Acidobacteriota bacterium | reverse complement strand
AATAGCAGCAGCAAGAACAAGGGCATTAGCAATGCCATTTCCACCAGGCTGGCCCCGCGCTCGTCGCGCAACAGATGGTTTTGGTTTCGTTTCTTCATGAGCTACTCCGCAAGCGCAAATGACCCCAGCGTCGAACTACCGGCGCCGAGGTATGACCCGGAACCGTTAATCACTAAATGATCGCCGGAATCGACCATGAGGCTGTTCACGTCGATACCTGTTGCGACCGCACTGGAGTTGAGAATCACTTGTGAGCCGCTGTTGAGCGTGAGCGATTGATTGGGGAGATAAATGGTCCCTTGAAAGTAGGACTGCGAACCGGAATCGATCGTCATATTCTGGCCGTTCGGTCCCTCCCAAAGCAACATATTCGCTACGTCGCCGTTCGACGTGTTCCCAGTAGAGGGCGCCGTAAGTTGTACGTTGCTGCCGCTGTTCGCCTGAAGAGTGCCTCCGGAAAAATAGAGCGTTACACCCAGCCCCCCTGTGCATCCAGTGCATTCAAGGGTGGCGCCGTCACCCACATTAATGCTGCCGCCCATGTAGTAAAGGCCCGGACTGAGGTTGACGGTAACGCTCGAGTTGAGATTGAAGCCGTATGGATAGTAGCCTGGCTGCAGTGTTTGCCCACTGTTCGGCGTTTGCGTATTGGTTGTGGAAGTCGCCGGCTGGCTCGGCGCGTCAAGATTCGCCAGCGGATCGTTCTGCGCGGCATTGGTGTGCGTGGGTTGGGCCTGCCCACCCCCTAAGGTCCATTTACAACTGTTGCCGTTACAATTGTCGGGGCTCCATGAGCCGTAATAGAGAAACGTGGACGCCGTCACGTTGGCTCCGTTGTCAGTTCCCAGGCTTCCACCGTCGTAAATCCCGCAATTGTCCAAATTAAGACTTCCGCCGGAGTTGATTGTGATGGATTGCGTGTAAATGCAATTACCTCCGCCATTGCTGAGATAGTATGCCTCGCCGGCTTCCGCGCGCGCCACCAGGTTGAAGGTCGGTATCCCCAAAATGCCGCCAAAGAAGGTGCTTTGCGGCTCGGTGAGCACCACCTCGGCCATATAGGCGTCGCCGTTGTTGGGATCGCTCGATCCCAGCACGCAGGGGCCGACATTGATAATCATGGCCAATCCCGTGGAGTTGGAGACGGTGCATTGCGAGGTTGGCGTGATGGTTGCGGTGGTAATGCCGTCCTCGATCAAAGCCTTTTCCGCCGCCGTCTTCATGTTGGCGCAAACCACGCCGCCGGTGCTGCTGCAGTTGCCGATCTCCAGACCGGCCGCGAGCGCCGCCGAATCAGCCGCGGTCTGCAACTGGGCCTGTTTGTAGCGCATGACGCCGACGTCGGTCGCCAGAGCGAGCACACCCATCAGCAGGGTCAAGGACATGGCGCCGATCACCAGCGCCTGGCCGCTTTCCTCGCTCCTAATTCGCCGCCAAAGGCTCGCAATCTTCATCGTTCTCACCTCCAGGCGCTTGAGCGCCTGCAACGCATCCGGGTCTCAAGGCTTGGCGCCCTGCAATCCTCACTTCGTCTTCAACTTGCGCAGGAATCGATCCAGCGCTTTTCTGTCCGCTCCCTCAGTCATGGGATCGTAGCCGCGGCGTATATTGCGCGCGTGAGGCAACACAAACTCCAGGCCCACTCCATCGTTGCCCCAGCGCACGGCGCGCGATTGCACGGCAATCGACCGCTCCGCGGTCTTGTCCCGGCCATCCGTCCGCTGCAGGGTCATCAGGACCAGCGTCCCCGGATACCATCGCTCCTCTGTGACGACATACAGTCCCGAGGAGCTGATGTCGCGGATGCTATGCGCCTTGGGAGCGGCGCCATTCCAGTAGTAGGCGGCCAATCCCGGCGCCGCCTCGCGCGGCGCTTGGCGCGGGTCCGGCGACCACCAGCGTTCTAACCAGTTGCGCGGCGGCCGCACTTGCTTGGCGCCCGGCGCCGCCAGCTCCATCTCGTGGGTGTGCGCAGGCTTGGTTTGGTCATTCCGTCCGCGGGTTCCCAGCTCCACCACCCCCGGCCCGCCGCCCCAGAGCGGCACCTCACGCAGCAGGGCCGCGCTTTCGACTATGGGGCTCGCTTCACGCGATCCGTGGTTATCGCTCCTGGCGCCTGCAATCCATTCCAGACGCCGTTCAAGCTCCTCGGCCGCGCACAGCAGCAACTGGTCGCCAGGCTGCGTCTGCGAGGAATAAATGGAATGCACGGGCAGCGCCAAAACGCTGGCCGGGTCCGGGCTGTAAGGACTGCCGCGGAAGGTCGGATACGACTCCACCGCCTCAATCACGCGGCAATCCTCGTCCAGGTAGATCAAATCCATGGGGATCGCCAACCCCTCCGTGGGCAGGCCGCGGAAGGGCGCCGCCCACAAGCCCTCGCCGGACTTCAGCGTCAGCGTGGCCAGTAATTCCACCATGCCGGCATAAGTAAGATCCGCGCTCATAACTTCAAGACCCAGAAAACATTCCCGTGTCAGGTTGTATGCACAATAAGTACGCGATTCCATTCTTCCCCCGGCACGAGGCGTGTCTTGGTCCGCCATTCGGTCTTCCAAGGTTTCTAAAGACTTCGTCGTCATCTCTACTGCCGTCACCATCGCCCTTCGTTTTTTTCTTCCGCAGCACGGCTGCTCAAGGAACACTTCACCTCTCCCGCTGGAACATGCCTTCCGCCTCGGCAATCGCCTCAGCAGCGCAACAGCCCTCTAGCGGGATATTCCATGCCACCGGCAGCGCCTTTCGGGAATCCGTTACCGGCGCCGGCGAGCACTTTGCTCTATTTCACCCGCGTGCGCCGGCGCTGAATGAAAAGCACCAGCACGATCACAAATAGAACTCCTGCGACAATCCGGATAATCGTGGTACTGGCCATCACACCTCCCCTTCTGCCAACATTGTCCCGCATCGGCCTGCCCGCCGGAACCGGCTCCTGGTTCGCACTGCACCCGGAACCTCCAACCGTTCCGTTGCGCAGCCGTCCGGCGGATTCTCCCAATCTGGCCGGAGCCGCGAGAGACTTCGCGTCTGCTACTTTACCCGCGTGCGCCGGCGCTGGATCAAAAGCGCGAAGACGGCGACAAACAATACCACGGCGGCAATCCGGATAATCGTAGTGTCCATAAAATTGCTCCTCCTTCCTTCAATGGTTCATCAGATGTTGGAACGATTCCATCATCACAATCACCGCCGGGCCCAGCACCACCAGGAACAATGCGGGAAAGATAAAAAACACCAGCGGGAAAACCAGCTTTACCGAAGTCTTCGCGGCAAGCTCCTCGATGGTCTGTACGCGCTGCTTGCGCAGCGTATCGGCATGCACGCGCAGGGCCTTGGCCACGCTGGTGCCCAGTTGTTCCGACTGCACCAGCATGGAAACCAGATTGCGCAGGGTGTCTACGCCGGTGCGTTCGGCCATGTTCTTCCATGCATCTGCGCGCGCCCGCCCGGCGCGCTGCTCCAACACCACCACCCCCAGCTCATCGCACAGGTCGGGATGCGCTTTGCCGAGTTCCTCGGCCGTGCGCGCCGTGGCTTGATCCAGGCTGAGCCCGGCCTCCACGCAAATCACCAGCAGGTCAAGCACGTCGGGCAAGCCCCGCGCAATCTGTTTCTGCCGCTTCTTGATCTGTTTGCCCAGCCAGAAATCCGGGAGCAGAAAGCCGATGCCCAGAGCCGCAACGTAGACGAAGAACGGGTTCATGCGCGCCAGGCCCGTGACCAGCGCCACCAGCGACAGCGAGACCGGCACCAGCACCTTGCTGCCATAAAAGATCTTCACCGCAGACTCGTTGCGGTAGCCGGCGCGGATCAGCCGCTGCGAGACCACCGAAACCTCCGATTGGCTCTTGGGCAGCACGTGCTCCATGCGCTGAACGAACCCGGTCAGGGAGGAGCCAGTGTCGTGGATCACGCCGGCCAGCGTGCGCTGCTTGGCAGGCCGCGCATCGATGACTTCGGCGATGCGCCGAATCATGGTTTCGCGGTAAAACAAGAGCAGCGTGGCGCTGGCAATCAACGCGAAGATGATGAAAAATGAAAGTATCGCCCAGCCCATACGCGGTCCTCACATATCCAAGTTCACGATGTTGCGGATCACCAATCCACCCAGCAACGTCAAGCCGCCGGCCGTCCACATCAGCTTGATGCCGATGGCGCGATGCCACAAAAGGCTCATCATTTTGGGATTGATGAAAAAGATCGCCGTGCCCAACACTACGGGTAGAAGGCTCAGAATCCAGCCCGTCATCCGCCCCTGCGCGGTGTGCACCTTGACTTGCCGTTTCAGCCGGAACCGCTCCCGGATCACTTGCGCCGTCTTGTCCAGCACCTCGGCCAGGTTTCCTCCGCTTTCCTTTTGGATCAGAATGGCGGTGGCCACAATCTTCAAGTCTTGCACGGGAATGCGGTGGATCATGTTATCGAGCGCGGTCTTCAACTCCAGGCCGTAGTTCTGCTCGTCGAAGCACAGCTTGAACTCCCCGCCCACCGGGTTTCCACATTCCCGCGAAACCAGGCCCATAGCCGCAATCAGGCTGTGGCCGGCGCGCAGCGCGCTCACCATCAGGTCTAAAGCCTCCGGCAAACCCTCTTCAAACTTCCCGAATCGCTTGCTGCGCTTAAACAGCATCCAGCTTATGGGAGCGGCGCCGGCCAGGATTCCGGCTGCGAGCGCCGGCAGAAGCGTTTTGAAATACTGGTGGATCACAAAGCTGGGGACGGCGAAGCACGCCGCGCTCACCAGCAGCAGCTTGCCGGCGTTCCAATTCAGATCGGCCTGGCTGAGCAGATTGTGAAGGTGGGGCGTGACCTCGAGCTTCACCAGTTTGCGGTTGAGCCAGGGAATGCTGCTCAGGCGCGCGTCCTTGCGCACACTCACGATCTGTTCCCGCGTCTCCCGGCTTTCCGTGGCCAGGACCGAATCCAACGTCTCCTGGACGCGCTTGCTTTTCCGGGAAGGGCTGGCGGCGGTCATCAGCAACGCCGCGACCAGGAATGCGCCTACGAAAACCACACCTGCGATCAACGCCATCTCCCTCCTCCTTTCCGCTCAGGCCACCAGCGTCTCGCGTTCAAACAGCGTAGGCGCCAGCACCACGCCGGAAACGCGCAGCCGCTCCATGAACCGGGGGCGGATGCCGCTGGGCCGGAACACGCCCACCACTTTGCCGTCAGGTCCAATCCCCTTCTTCTGGAAGCTGAATATCTCCTGCATGCTGATCACGTTTTCTTCCATGCCCGTGATCTCGGAGATGCTGGTGATCTTGCGCGTGCCGTCGCTGAGGCGGTTGGCCTGGACGACGATGGTGAGCGCCGATGTGATCTGCTGGCGCACCGAGCGTTCGGGCAGATTCATGTTGGTCATGGCCACCATCGATTCCAAGCGCGTCAGCGCGTCGCGGGGCGTATTGGCGTGAATGGTGGTCATCGATCCCTCGTGGCCGGTGTTCATGGCCTGGAGCATGTCGAAGGCCTCCTCGCCGCGCACCTCGCCGATGATGATGCGGTCGGGGCGCATACGCAGGGCATTGATGAGCAGTTGCCGCTGCCGGATCGCGCCTTGCCCTTCGATGTTGGGCGGGCGCGTCTCCAGGCGCACGATGTTCTCCTGCGCCAGCCTCAGCTCGGCCGCGTCTTCGATGGTCACCAGCCGCTCGTTGTTGGGAATGTATTGCGACAGGATGTTGAGGAAGGTGGTTTTGCCCGCGCCCGTGCCGCCCGAAACCAGAATGCTGATGCGCGACTTGACCGCTGCCGTCAGCACTTCCATCATCTCCGCCGAGATGCTGTTCAATTGCACCAGTTGATTGGCGGCCAGTGGCCCGGTCCCAAAGCGCCGGATCGACAGCGAAGGCCCGTCCAGCGCCAGCGGAGGAATGATGGCGTTCACGCGCGAGCCGTCGGGCAGCCGCGCATCCACCATAGGCGACGACTCGTCTACCCGGCGCCCCACCCGCGAGACGATGCGGTCGATGATCTGCATCAGATGGCGGTCGTCGCGAAAGCTGGTGTTCACCTTCTGCAGCAGCCCGCCCTTCTCCACGAACACATGATCCTTGTCGTTCACCAGGATGTCCGATATTTTGGGGTCGCGCAGCAGCGGCTCCAGCGGCCCCAGCCCGAACACCTCGTCCAGCAGGTCGGCCTGGATCCTTTCCTGCTCGTCGTAGTTCAGCGGCACCCGCTGGTCGGCCAGGATCTCCTTCACCAATCCGGAAACTGCCTGCCGCGCCTGGCTGGAATTGACGCGCGACAACTTCTCCAGATCCAGCTTCGAAATCAGGCTGCGGTGTATCTCGGCTTTGTATTTCTCCAAACTCAGCGGTTCCACGTTTTTCCCTTCCATTCCCAAAATTGAATAAGTCACATATCGGCAGCGCGCTTTTATTTGAACAGGCTAAAGCCCTTTTTCTTCACCTGCGCCTGGGGCTTGCCGGCAGCGCCGGTCTTGCCTGCCGCCGCGTGCGCCATCTGCCGGATCAGCCTCGCGATAGGCGAATTGGAAAGCGCCAGCGGCGTGGCGTTCACCTGCATCTTGCGCACCGCAGGATAATCGTTGGGAATCTTCCACTGCGCGGGCCTGGTCAGCGCCTTAGTGATATGCGCTTCGGTGATGCCCATGGCCTGCGATTCATAGCGGTTGAGCACGATCTCCAGCTTCGGCCCGCCATTGGAGAAAAACTGCGCAATCAGGCGATTGGAGTTGCGCAGCTCCGGAATTCCCGCCTGGGTCACCAAAAAAATCGTCGTCGCTTCCTTGGAAAGCATCGATCCGGAAAAGTCGAACCGCGCCCCTAAATCCACCACTACGTTGTCGAACTCCTGGCGCGCCACGTTCAGCAGCCTGTCGATGGCCTCACTGCCGGCCTCGAACTGCACAAACCTTCCCGGCGCCGCCAGCACGGACAGCCGCGAAGTGTGTTGGATGAGCAGTTGGGAAAGAAATGTGGCGTCCAGCCGGATATCCGCTTGCAGGGCATCGACGACGGAGAACTCCGGCACGATGCCCAGGTTCAGCGCCGCGTCGCCCAGGGGCAGATCGAGATCGATCAGCAGCGTGCGCTGGTTCGATTCCTGGGCCAGCGCGACCGCAAAATTGGTGGCTAACGTGGTCACGCCGGCGCCGCCCTTGGCGCCCATGAACGCCAGCAATTGGCCCGCCGCTTTCTTCGTGTTTTTGGTCACGGGCCGCCGCGCCGCTGCCCGCACCAGGGCTTCGGCCATTACCTCCCGCTCGAAGGGCGGAGTCAAAAACTCACGCGCGCCGGCGCGCATGCAGCGTATCAGCATATCCCGGTCGAGGGTTTCCGAATATGCCATCACGGTCGCCGACCCGTCGGCGCACACGCTCTCTACCAGCTCCAGCGCGAACTCTGGATCGCTGTCCATATCGATGAAGATCACGTCGTAATGCTGCTCCAGCAGCCGCGGTACGTCATCCAGCCCCGACGGATAGGCGGGAAACTCCCGCACCTGGTTGCCCGCACACCCGGCGAGCGCCGAAACTGCCGAAACACGCTGCTTCTCGTTGGGGCCGATCACGGCGATGGACAGCGCCTCGGCGCCGATCCCGTCGGGGCAGGGGTTTACCAGCGCGGGGGAAGCACTGGCGGCCAAAACATCGTTCCTGGTTGCGAGTTGGCCGTGCCCGGCTTGCGCTGAGACCTCGTATTCGTAGTGGGTTGGTAAACTCGACATTCCCTTTATCTCCGTCTGTCAACGTGCAAAGAATGAAATCAGGGTTCCGATGGCGATGGCCGGAGCGTAGGGCAGCTTGCGCCGCAGCGGATTGCTCAGCGTCATGCCTTCCCGTTTTTTGCCTCCGAAGATCAAATCGCCTGTGCCCGCAAATAGGTCTTTCAGAAATCCTCCCCACGCCGCCCAACCGAGGACCATTACTCCGCCCGCCAAGCCAGTCAGCACCAGCGCCAGAAACAACTGGCCGGGGCCGATCCAGGCGCCAATGGCGGCAAACAGCTTTACGTCTCCTGCCCCCATGCCTCCCATCCAGAAAAGAACACCGAAGGTCAACAACCCCAAGGCCGCCCCCGCCAGGCTCTGTTCCAGACCGTGCCAGCCATAGCGCCAGGTGAGGACAACCACTCCGGCTGCCAGAAAGGGAAGCACCAGCCAGTTGGGAATGCGCCGGCTGCGCAAATCCATGACTGCCGCCGCGACCACTACGATTGAGGTCGGCCACCATGCGAAGGCGTGCATCCCCATCTCCCTATCCCCCTTAACGACCAGGGAACACCTCTGCTCGTGCAATTGTCCAGCCAAAATCGCCATCATCTAGGTGGCTTGAATTCAGATAGTTACCGTCTGCAACCCGGCAAGTGTAGCCGCCTGTTTACGCTCTGGACCGTAACGTGCTTTGGAGCGTTTACATGCGGCTGCCAGCGCCTGGCGCGCGAAGGAATGCACCGCGAAAACGGCCTACCGCGCTTGCCATGCGACCCGGATTTAGGAGAAAACACGGCTCTTACCGCATTTTCGGAAATACTTTGAGCGACTGAGAGCCGCGAAAGTGGATTTTCTTGAGGAAAATCCACTCAGCAGGAGCGGTTCCGGTCTAACCTGTTCCGAAAATGCCATAGCAACCACACCTTGGCCCTCCGCCTGTCATCCTTCACCAAGGAGTTCGTATAGGGGGGAGTCTCACGTTACCATAGGAGATAAGCCTATCGTAATGTTTAATCGATTACTTACGAGTGTTATTGTGGTACCAAAGATTATCAGGCAGATTACAGAAGTGCCTGGCCCCGCCGATATGGCGATTGTCACGTTAGAGGGCCTGGGAGAACAATCCTAGCACCGAAAAATCGTTGATAAGTCTTTGAAAAGAGATTTGTTATGGATAGTGACGGCCGATATTCCACACCGCCTCGAAGACAATCGTTGTCTTGTACTATGCCCGGTTCCAGCAGTCCAAATCCAGCGCAGCCTGCGCTTGGTCCCCGCTCTACGCACGCCGCGTGCCAAGCCTCGGTACCGGTCTTCCCCGATCGTGTGTCACCAATGTTCCACTCCTCTAACACTAAACAGGAATTGGCTCCTCTACAGGTATTTCAGGATCATAAGGTTACGCCGCGGACGAGCCTCCATTTCGAGAGGGGCGAATGCAGCGGAAGGATGCGCGCACACTCATGATGAAGATCGGACTTTACTCGGAAGATCGCACCTTGCAACCTCTGCTTTCCTCGGTTTTGGGGAAGGACTTCAAAGTTCTGCTCGGGTCAGATGGGGAGGGCATGGACACCCTGATCGCGGCCGCCGGCTGCGACGTCATGATTCTGGACCTCACCCCGCATCGCGATTCTCTTCAGGAGCGTATTGCCTGCTCCCAGCGCCTGATCGCATCCAATGTCCCGGCCATACTGATGGCCGACGACAGCCTGCGCTCTACAGCATTCGAGCTGGTCCGCTCCGGCGCCTTCGGTTATTGCCGCCGCCCGCCTTCGATCCGCGACCTGAAGACCATGCTCAGCCGGGCTTATGAAAACTCCTCGCTGAAACAGCAACTGCACACAGCCCAGCAGCGCATGGAGGAGTCTGGCCATTGCGACCACATCATCGGCTCCAGCCCGCAGATGCAGCGCGTTTATCAGTTAGTGCGCAGCGTAACCAATCTGAACGCCGCGGTGCTGGTGACCGGGGAGAGCGGAACGGGGAAAGAATTGATCGCCCGCGCGATCCATAATCTGGGTTCCCGCGCCAGCAAGCCCTTTGTCGCGGTCTCCTGCGGCGCCATTCCTGAAACGCTCATCGAGTCCGAGCTCTTCGGGCATGAAAAAGGCGCTTTTACCGGAACCGTGGGCGCCCGCGAAGGCTACTTTGAGCAGGCCGGCGACGGCACTCTGTTTCTCGACGAGATCGGCGACCTGAGCCTCTTCACGCAGGTCAAGCTGCTGCGCGTCTTGCAGCAGATGGAGTTCAGCCGCCTGGGCAGCAATCGCCTGATTCCCCTGCGCGCGCGCCTCATCTTCGCCACCCACCAGGATCTGGCCAAGCTGGTCGCGGAAGGCAAGTTCCGCCAGGACCTCTATTACCGCATCAACGTCATGCGCATCGAGTCGCCCGCGCTCCAGGATCGCCCTGAAGACATTCCCTTGATTGCCCGCCACTTCCTGCGCCACTACTCGCAAGTTTTCCAAAAGCCCATCGACAGCATCGAACCCCAAGCCATGGAAGTGCTGCAGGGCTACTCCTGGCCCGGCAACGTGCGCGAGCTCGAGAACGTGATGCAGCGCGCCATCATCCTCGCCCCCGGCTCAACCGTTCGCGCCGAAGACCTCAGCCTCAACTCCCAGGAAGACGAGGCGTCAGGTTTTGAGGATGTAGTGGACATCGGCGATTACCAGCCCGCCAATTCCTTCGAGCGCCAGTTGCAAGACTATAAGGTCCGGCTCGCCGTTAAGGCTGTGCGCGAGAACAACGGCAACAAGACTTTGGCCGCGCGCAGCCTGTGCATCTCCCGCGCCTATCTCCACCGCCTCATCCGCCTCGCCGGCTCCGAGGCGGCCTTTAGCGAAGAGCCGCTCCGCGAGTCGGCCACGGCTTGAACGGCCGCGGCCGGCTTGGCGCCGCGCTCCGCACTTTACCGCGCCTCCCGCTCCACCTGTCAGGCCGCATCAGGTGTGCTTGTTATACGCAGGCGTACCGGCCATCACCATTCCGCTCTTCTGCCGTCCGTGAATGTACCAGCAGCACCACAGAGTTTCGTGCGTGTGCGCATCGTCCGGAGCGGCGAAATCCACATAGGAGATTCTTCCGTAGAGAAAGACCTTCTCTTCCCAGTCTTCCACCTGCTTGAATTTCTCCTCGGTGCCGCAGAACCCCCTCACGTCGTCCCGGCGGAAGAATTTGATGCGCGTGGATTCTCCAGGCAGCAGAATGATGGGGCTCACCGGCGCCGGAAGCTCGGGCTTGGCGTACTCCGGCACGCCGGGCAGATGCTCCTCATCGGCCGCGCTGGTGATCGCGTCTTCGAGCGACTCAATCCTGGCCGGGCTGCGGCCGCGATTCGTCGCCACCACCACAAAGCCGTTTTCGACCGTCCGCGACGGCTCAGCCGAAACCAGAATCCATGGCCGTTCCGCGCGCGCAATGGCCTGCGCGTGCAGCAGAGCCGCCTGCGCGCTTTCAGCCGCGGCCTGCGCCGCCGCTTCTGCATAGCGCGTCTGGCGCTCGATCTTGCGCAGCATTGAAATCGCCAGCATGATGCCCACATAAGCCATGATCGCCAGGAGCACATTCGCGCCCCAGGCAATCCGGTCCTGCAACGGCCACGGCGACGGCGCGGGCGCGGGCGTGGCGATGGAGATGTGCGGCGATGGAAAATTACAGTTGCCGCCATAGCAGTCAGTGCGTTCGGCCGGGTTGACTGCGGCAGCCGCGGCGGCAGGAGCCGAAGCCGCAGGCGGTGCGGCAGCGGAAGAACCCGCTGGCCCCGCGGCGGCCGGCGCACTGTGAGGATGCACGCCCGGACTGCTGGCGGTTTTGGCTGCCGTAGGCGCAGGCGCTTGCGCGGCGGCCATCAGCACCGCGGCCATGGCCAAGACTCTCAAGATCATGGCGCCAATGTACCACACGGCTCCTGCATGATCGCCGGCTCTGGCGGCAAAGGAATAAAGAGGCTCACCCGCGAGGGGTTGCGGCTCCCGCGATGCGGGATCACCGGCTTTGGGCAGGCGGCATGTAGGGCTCGACGCTGAGAAAATTGGAGAGAATTTGCCGTTCCTCCGGGGTAAAAAGGCCCCGGTAGCGGGCCGAATTGAGCTCTGTCTGGCGCTCGCCGACAGGAACCAGGCGCAACTGCTGAAACGCGCGCTTCACCAGCGCCCGCCGGGCCGGCGGCAGATGGGCGAAATTGCGGCTCGACATCGCCAGCCGCTGGCGCGCCTGGGGCGACAAGTGCTCGATGGCCTCGACGCGCGCCAAGCGCCACTCCCGCATCTGAGGGGACATCTGGTCCACATTCTGTAACTGGCGCAACAGCCGCTGCTGATTGGCGGGCGGCAGGTGTTTGAAACTGGGGTCGCCGCGCAGTAGCTGCTCCTGTTCGCGGAAGGGCAGATTGTGATGCCTGTTCACCCAGTCTTCCAGATGCCCTGGAGGAGCATAACGGGGATTGTAATAAGGGGGAACGGGAGAACCGGAAGATGGATTACGGCCGTTGGCGGGACCGGGATAGGCGGGCCGGAACCCAGGTCCGAGGAAACCGCGCCGAGCGCCGGAAGGCGGACCGTAGGGGCGTTGACCGGCATTCCCCTTTTCCGCGCCTTGCGATTGCCGGCTGGGCTGGGACTGGTTTGGAGGCCGGTTCTGCTCATGCGCGCGAGGCGCCGCGCGCCCTCCGCCGTGCTGACCTCGCATCCAGGCGGCGGGCAAAAACACCACCAGGACCGCCGCAGCCAAAGCCGCCGCGCGCATTCCTACGGCCCTCGATGCCCAAGTCACAATGTTCTCCCGCCCCGTATCTATAGCGGTTGCCTGATGGGTGGAGCGCCGGTCTGCTGACCTGGCGTCGCGTGGATCTCCAGAGCCACGCCCAGCCAAAAATGAGCGCCGAATCACGAAGACATGGCGCTAGTCGTTTGTGCTGCCGTTGCTGGACAAGGATTCCAACTGATTCAGCACTTGGGCGTTGTTTTGGAGAATCTGCAAATCGTGTACGACGGCCGCCTGGCCTGCCGGCTGGGCGGGCTGGTTCCAGTCTGTGACGCCCAAATAGGCTCCGCCGCCCACCAACAGCACGCAGGTGAGCGCCATCGCCGCCAGCGGGCGCAGATGCGTCTGCGGCCCGTACGCGAATCCCGCCCGCAGCCGCGCTATCCGGCTTCCCAGCCATCCCGCCGGCTCCGCCTCCCGCTCTTCCCGCAGGCGGGCATTCATCCGCGTCATAAAGTAAGGGCTCGGCTCCGGAGCCTGCCATGTATCCAGTGCGCCGATTGTCGCCTGCAACTCCGCCAGATCCTTTTGGCAGCGCTCACACCCCTCAACATGCGCACGAACCTTGGCTGAAGCCTTGACGGGATCGAGCAGCAGTTCCGCCAGCTTCGATCCCCTCCCGGTGCAATTTGCCTTCCCCTGTTTCATTGGTTTCACCCCGTTTTCCGCCGTTGTCGTTCCCGGCTTATTTTGACTCACACAAAATCCTTCAATTTGCCGCGCAAGGTCTGGTAGGCGCGGAAGAGCAGTGACTTGGTCGCCGACTCGCTCAGTTTGAGCACCTCCCCGATCTGCCGGTAGTCCATCCCCTCGTACTTGTGCATCAGCACCGCCGCCCGCTGCCGCTCGGGCAGGGCCATCACGTAACTGCGAATGGCGCTCATGCGTTCCTCGCGTAACATCCGCTGCTCGGCCGAAGGCTCCTCATCGGCCACGTCCGGGGTCGTGCCGGTCTCCTCATCCGGCGCATCCAGATAAACCGTCTGCGCGGCCTGCTCATGGCGCGTGTCGCGTGCATAGTTCAACGCCAGGTTGGTTGCGATCCGGTAAAGCCAGGTGGTGAACCTGGCCCCGGCCCGATAGTTCGTCCTGGCGCGATAAACGCGCAGGAACACCTCCTGCGCCAGATCTTCGGCAACCGCCTGGTTGTGTACCATCCGGTAGAAAAAATGAATCATAGCCCGGTGGTACTTCTCCACCAGGTAATTGAAGCTGGCCTCGTCCCCGGCGGCTACGCGCAGCATGACGGCCGCGTCGCTCATAGCGCCCGATTCGTCCCGCAACCCCGCGCCTGGCCCCGGCATCGTCTCCGGCCGCAATGCCGGAATCACACCCAGGGCCGGCTTCTCCAGGACCATGGTTGCCATATCCTCTGGAACCCCGTCGGCGGCGGAAGGTTGCGGCTCTGAGCGAACTTCAGAGCCGGGGTCTTCATTTTCCGCCGGCCTCAGCCCATCCTCCGGCCCGGGCGCGCCCCCCATTTCTTTCTCAGGCGCCCCGTGGCCGGCCTGCGGCGATCCGAAGCCCATGCCGTTCAATCCTTTGGCAACCGTCCCGCCCCCGCCCAGATCGGCGCCGCCCGGCCCAAGCCCAGGACGCGACGCGGCCTCTCCCTCGCCGGGGAGCTCGCCTGCGTGCCGCATCGATCTGGTTCTTATGCGCATGACCGCCTGGGATGCATCTACACCTCAAGATAACTGGCGGTGGTCCCTCGATCAATCAAAGCGGTGAATTAGGAGCCAGAAAGGCGGCGCACCCGGAATCGAACCTGGCCGTGCGCCCCGTTCTTCCCGGAAATCTCTGCTGGTGCTGCTCTAACCGGCGCAAGGCCGTGCAAGCGGCCTCGATTTGGCTTCTATCCCACAGCCGTTTTAAACTGTTCGAGGCTCCTTAGTCGGGTTTTTAGCTGGGGCGATTAGCTCAGTTGGTTAGAGCGCTTCCTTCACACGGAAGAGGTCCGGGGTTCGAGTCCCTGATCGCCCACCATTTCTGGATTCCAAGACGTCCAAAGAAAACCTAAAAAGCTACAAAAACGCTGAAGATACGATGAAAATCGCAGCCAATCCTTGCCATGCCCGGCTCCTTCTCCTGAGATCGACGGCCATCTAGCGGCAGCCAGTCTGCTCATCGGAGGGAGCCGGCGCTTTGATGCAACCATTGGGGCGGCGAATACATGGAGGGGGCAAAGATTTCCTTCTTCCGGTTGCCTTGGGGGTTCAGCCCCGGCGGCGCAGAGCAAGCTCGACGACGCGGAACATTTCGGACTCTGGGGCGGGCTTGCCGGTCCAGATTTCGAATTGGCGCGCGCCCTGCTGGATGAACATCTCCAGGCCGCCGATGACGGCTAGGCCGCGCTCGCGAGCGAGCTTGAGGAGCGGGGTTTCCAGGGGGTTGTAAACCATATCGAAAACCACCCCGGCATTGAGTTCGTTTTCCTTGATGGGCATGGCGGTCTTGAATCCGGCCATGCCGCAGGGGGTGGTGTTGACGATGGCGTCAAAGCGGCTCTTGGCGAGAAGTTCCTGCTTGAGGACCTTGGCGTGAGCCTTGCGGGCGAGGGCGACGGCGGTCTGATGAGTGCGGTTGACGACGAAGACCTCAGCACCCCGCTCAACGAGGCCGAAGACGGCAGCGCGGCCTGCTCCGCCGGCGCCCAGGACGAGAATGCGCGCTCCCTGAAGCTTGAGGCGCTTTTCGAGGGGGCGCACGACGCCGGCAACGTCGGTATTGAAGCCGTAGAGCTTGCCGTCGGCGCCGGTGCGCAGCGTGTTGCAGGCGCCAATGCGCGCGGTTAGAGGATCCATGTTGGCTAGGTGGGGCAGAACCTCGCGCTTGAGGGGCATAGTGACGGCTACGCCGCTCACGGGCAGCTCGCGGACGAGGGTAAGCAGGTCGGCGAGGGCCTTGACCTTGAGGGGGAGCAGGACAGCGTTGACGTTCTCGCGGCGGAAGGCAGCGGCGTGCATGAGCGGCGAGAGGGAGTGGGCAATGGGATTGCCGGCCACGCCGAAGATGCGCGTGGCCTGATCGAGCTGGTCGACGCGGTAGAGGTCGAGGAGGGTGCGGGCGGAGACCTGGCCGGGAGCGGTTTCGAGGCCGGGGCCGTCGCCCGAAGAAGCGAAGGTGAAGGCCGCGCCAGCGCGCGGACCGAGGACGCGGCTGACCAGTCCCTCCTCGCCCATAGCGATGCCCACCACGTGCGCGGAGAGCGAGCGGTCTTCAATGAGGCGCAGGACGGCGAGGTTGTCGGCCAGGGTGCGGGCCGTGGAAACGACCTTGACAAAATCCGGCTGAAAGGCTTCGATGCGGCTGGCAGCCTGGTCTAAGCCCTTGGTGCGCGTGAAGTCGTGGAAGCTGACCAGGAGGGCCGCGCCTGCGGCGTGAAGTGCGGCGCGGAACCTGGCCAGTTGCGGACGGGTGGCTTGCTCGGCCGACTCGACCTCGAGATCGACGATCCGGCAGCCGGCTTCGGCGGCTTTGAGGAGCAGATCGAGCTCCGAATTCAAGGAGCCGGTGAAGTTGCCGCCAAAGGGCTTGCGGCGGCAGGTGGCGATGGCTGTGACCTCACGGCGCTGGGCAAGGAAGGCCTTGAGCGGGGGCAGCGCGGCGGCCGGATTGGCCAGTGCGTCGAGGCGTAACTCAATGAATTTTACGTCGTTTAGAGCATCCCCAGCGCGCTCGAACAGCTCTGCCGGCGTGGCCCCTTGCACGGCCGCGCAGAGCTTGGGCAAACGCAGTCGGGGCGCCCCCGAAGGTGGGGCGGGAGGAACGAGCGTACTGGGGGCGGCGTAAGACATTGCCTTTAATTGACGCATCTTAGTTGGGATTGACGCTGGATGCAACCCTTCATTGCATGGCCAGCCTCGAAAGGGAACCGGGCTAGAAACTAGCCTGGTATGGCAACCTAGTACCTTGGAGGGTTTTGTTGGCGATGAACGTAGAAATTTCCCCTGCTGCTGTCACAGAGGAGCTTTACGCCTGGAATGTGGGCGGCGGATTGTCCGCAGAGACGCTCTCTGCCTGGGTGGGAGCGAGGTTGGCGGCGCATGAGGCGGCCCTCCAAGCCCTGCTGGCGGTGGAAGGGCCACGAACGCTCGAAAATACGCTGCGGCTTTACGATGTGGCTCTGGAGCAGCTCAGCCTGGCTGGGTCTCAGGCGGGGATTTTGAACTCCGTGGCCGCCGGCAAGGCGGTCCGCGACCAGGCGCAGGCAGAGGCCCAGCGGGTAGCCGTGGCCGCTAGCGCGTTGAGCCTTAACCGCCAGGTTTATGAGGCGCTTGCAGCCATCCGCCTGGAAGACGCGAGCGCGCCGGCGCGGCACTTTGTGGAACGCACCCTGCTCAGCTACCGGCTGGCCGGCGTGGACAAGGACGAGGCCACGCGCGACCGGCTGCACGCGCTGCACGAGAAGGCAACAGGGCTGGCGCTCGAGTTCAGCCGCAACATCCAGGAGGGCGCAAAGACCATTGAGGCGTCACAGGACGAGCTGGAGGGTCTGCCGCAAGATTACATTGCGCGGCATCAGCCCAACACGGAGGGGCGCGTTACGCTCTCAACCGACCAGCCCGACATGCAGCCGGTGATGACCTTTGCCCGGAGCGCGGCCCTGCGGGAGCGGATGTTCCTGGCCTACCACTCCCGCGCCTATCCCGTTAATAAGCAGATTCTGCTGGACTTGCTCGCCACACGGCAGGAAATCGCCGCGATTCTCGGCTTCCGGAGCTGGGCTGACCTGGCCACTGCCGACCAGATGATGGGTTCGGCAGCGAAGGTGCGCGAATTTTTGAGCCGGCTGGACGAGGCCAGCCGCGAGGGCGCCGGCCACGAGCACGAACAGGTGCTTACGTTCGCCCGCCGGTGCGAGCCGGGACTAAAGGCCATCGACATTGCCAGCCGGGGCTACTGGTACGAGCAGTTCCGGCGCGCGGCCTTCGCCTTCGATTCGCAATCGGTGCGGCCGTACTTCCCTTACGCGCGGGTAGAAGCGGGGGTGCTGGAGACGGCGGCGCGGCTGTTCAAAGTGGAGTTCCGTCCCGCGGCGGCGCGCGGCTGGCACCCGTCGGTTACGGTCTACGAGGTCTTCGACCAGGGGCGGCTGGTGGGCCGCTTCTACCTGGACATGCATCCGCGCGAGGGCAAGGACAAGTGGTTTTCAGCCGCACCTGTGGTCACCGGGGTACGCGGGCGCTACCTGCCCGAGGCCGCGCTGATCTGCAACTTTCCCGCCGGAACCGATGCCGATCCGGGATTGCTGCAATACTCCGACGTGGTTACGTTCTTTCACGAGTTCGGCCATCTGATGCACGCCATCCTGGGCGGGCAGACGGAGTGGGCGGGAATCTCAGGATTCGCCACCGAAGGAGACTTTATCGAGGTCCCTTCGCAGATGCTGGAAGAGTTCTTCCGCGACGAGAAGCTGTTGCAGACCTTCGCCAAGCACTATCAGACCGGCGAGATCCTGCCCGCGGGAATCATCCAGAGGATGAAAGGCGCGAGCGCCTTCGGGCGGGCCGACTGGGTGCGTTCGCAGCTCTACTACACCACGCTTTCACTCGACCTGCACGACCAGGACCCGGCGAAGATCGATCTGGATGCGGAGACGCGGCGGCTCTATGAGCGGTTTCAGCCCTGGCGGTGGTTGGAAGGCAACCGCATGTACGCGAGTTTCGGCCACCTGACCGGCTACTCGTCGAACTACTACACCTATGCCTTCGACAAGGTGATCGCGCTGGACTTTTTTGCGCAGTTCGATGCCCAGAACCTGCTGGGCTGCGAAGCAGGCGCGCGCTACCGGAAGACGGTGCTGGAGCAGGGCGGCTCGAAGCCCGGCCGGGAGCTGGTAAGGGAGTTCCTGGGCCGCGACGAGGAGTTTCAGGCGTTCACGAAGTGGCTGAATGAGGAGTTTGACGAGCAGCCCTTGAGGTAGTCGATCTTACTTGGCGATTCGCTCTTCTCCGCCCGCGCCTCGCCCAAATTGAGCCTGGACGAGGCGCTCCCAATCATGATTTCAGGCGGCAGGGAGGATCACCCGCCAGTGCGAAGGCGGCGCGGGCTATCGATCCCCTGAGCGTACTGCGGTGCATTCCCGGCTTTCTGCACAACCAGTAGGCCCATGCGTTCAAGCCGCTGACTCGCTGACTTGGTATTCTGTCTCGCAATGGCGAATCGAAGTGATTTTGACAACAGATGGGCGCTGGTGACCGGGGCCAGCTCTGGAATTGGCGCGGCCGTGGCGCGGGAGCTGGCGGTGCGCGGAGCCAAGCTGATTTTGAGTGCGCGGCGCCGTGACCGGCTGGAGGCGCTGGCCGCGGAGCTGGCGGCCAAGGGCGCTGAGACGCGCATCGCCGCCGCCGACTTGAACGATCCCGCCGCGCCGCATCAAATCTACAATGCCACCGAGGGCGCGGGACTGGCCGTCGATATTCTGGTCAACAACGCCGGTCTGGGGCAGTATGGCGCGTTTCACTCGAGCTCCGTGGAGCAGGAGCTGAGCCAGGTGCGCGTGAACTGCGAGGCCGTGGTGCGGCTGTCGCGGCTCTTCGTTGCGCGCATGGTGGAGCGGCGGCGGGGATGGGTGCTGATCGTGGCTTCGACGGCCAGCTTTCAGCCGGTTCCTTACATCTCGACCTACGCGGCCAGCAAAGCCTTCGACCGTTTCTTTGCGCTGGGGCTGGCAGCCGAAGCAGCACGGTACGGCGTGAAGGTGACGGCGCTCTGTCCGGGGCCAACGGAAAGCGAGTTCTTTGAGGTGGCGCGGGCGGCAGCGTTCAAGCGGCGCGTGCAGCGCGTGGAAGAGGTGGCGCGGCGGGGCGTGGACGGGCTCGAGCGCGGACGGCGCACCGTGATTCCCAACTGGAACGGGCGGTTTAGCTCGCTCCTGGTTCGCTTTTTGCCCACGACGCTGATAACAGGTGTAGTGGAGAAGGCGGCGCGGCCCAAAGAATAATACCGCGGCCTATCCTTCTCCACCAGATGAAAAAGTCGCTCGCGTCCGCCGGAACGGCCTTAAACTGTCGGTAGAATTGCCGGCGCGCCATGCCCGTAGCTCAGCTTACCCTCGAGATTCGCATCGAGCACGCCCAGTCCCTCAAGGACCGGCGGCAGGTGGTGCGCTCGCTCAAAGACCAATTGCGCCAGGGCTTCAACGTCTCAGTGGCCGAGCTGGACGAGGCCGTGACCTGGCAGTCGGCCACGCTGGGCGTGGCGGCCATCTCCCGCTCCCGCGACTACCTGCACGGGCTGATTGAGGAAGTGGAGCGCGCCGCCAGCCGCATGGCCAGCGAGCTCGGCGCCGAGCTGGCCGACTCTTTCTGGGAATACACCGAGAGCTGATTGCGGCAAGACGCAGCCTTCCATCCCCAGGCTGGCGCCTCGGGCCGCTGCCTGGACCGGCTTTTCATAAAAAACTCATCGCTTCTTCGCACTTGCCGGGGAAGTTCAGATAGGTGTGCAGTTTCATGGCTTTGCTCTTCCTTTCGGGGATTGGGGATGAAGCCGGAATTTTTTTGCTTGCTTTCGGCGCCGGGGACGAGCCGGCGCGGAGGGCTTCCGGAAGCGCGGAAGAATGGGCGTGGGATCGCGCTCCTGCCAGCGGCGGTAGGTTTCAGCCAGCACCGCGGCGCGGTTTTGCTCCATCTGCCGGATCACCTCGCAGGGCGCATCGGTCTGCTCGTGGCGCGCGCCCCAGATGAGCAACTCCAGCAGGACCGGCGCCAGCGCAATGCCCTTCGCGGTCAGCCGGTAATGGATGCTGCGCCCATCTTCGGCCGCGGGTTCTGCAGCCAGTATGCCCGCCGCTTCGAGCTTGCGCAGCCGGTCGGCCAGAATGTTGGTGGCGATGCCTTCGCCGGAGCGCTGGAACTGGCGGAAGGTGCGGTAGCCGCGCACCATCATGTCGCGCACGATGAGCAGCGACCAGCGGTCGCCGAGCAGCTCCAACGAGACGCTCACCGGACAACCGGAGCGATGCTGCGCGATGGATTTCGATCTCACTTTTGCAGAGTACGGAATTGGATTGCATTTTGCAACCTAAACATGATGGGCGCCTTCTATCGGCGGTTTTTCCCGCCCTGCGTGGCTGTTTCGCCCACCGCGCTACGGCGCAGGACGCCGTGCTGCCAGCCTACTCCGGCTTGCCCGTGTAATGGGCGCGGTGGTGAACTTCGGCATGATCCTCGAGCGCCTCCAGGTGGGTAATCACCTCGGCGGGCATACCCAGCTCTGCCGGCAGGCGCTCTTCCAAAGCGGTAGCGGTGGCATGCGCCTTGCTCACCGGCGTCAGGCGCGGGAAGAGCAGGTGAATCTCGATGATCTGGCGGTAGCCGGTGGTGCGGAAGCGCACGCCGTGGTACTGAACGTTCATCTCCGCGCAAAGCGCATCCAACTTGGCGCGGATCTTGTGGCCGGTTTCGGGGTCGGAATAATCCAGCAGTCCGGCCGCGGAACGCCACACCAACCGTCCTCCCGACCAGAGAATGTTGACGGCGATGGCGATGGCCACCAGCGGGTCGAAGGGTTTCCAATGCGTCAGCAGCACCAGGCCCAGTCCGCCGACGACGCCGAAGCTGGTCCAACTGTCGGTCAACACATGCTTGCCGTCGGCCTCCAGGATCAGGGAATTCGTGCGATGGCCGGTGCGGATGAGATAGTAGCCGAGGCCGGCATTGAGGATTCCCGCCGCCAGGATCAACACGACACCGGCTCCAAGGTGCTCGAGCTTGAGACCGTTGATCCATTCTGTGATTGACTCCACGAGGATGGCGATGGCGGCCACCACAATCAATGCGCCTTCAAATCCCGCTGAGAAGAAAGTGATCCGCTCGTAGCCGTAGAGGAAGTGATGGGAGGCTGGCCGCGTGCTGAGCCTGAGACTGAAGCTGGCAAACCCAACCGCGATCACATGGATCACCGATTCGGCTGCGTCGGAGAAGACGGCGGCCGAATGGGTCATCAAGTACGCGGTCAGCTTGCCCACCAGCATGACGAAACCGAAGGCGAGCGACACACGCATGGCGAAACGCGCCGCACGCAACTCCGGCGTGCCCTTCCCTGACAGGGGATTGGTCTCAACTTGCGTGTCCATGATGCTGGCCCCTGGATGAGAAGATTAGCATTCCCTCATGCGGCGCGACAAGGATCGCCGGCATACCTAGTGGCGGGATCGGCAACGGCCGGTGTCGCCGCAGCCCTAAGTCTTTGACCACATGAATTCGTCCTTCAGGTTCATGCTTTCCCAGGTCCCAAAGGGGACCTGGGACACCCCAGGATGGTGCAAAATCAAGCGGTCAGAGACCTGGGGCCTGCCGTTCGTTGTAGGGCGCGCAGGGCGAGCATGGCGTCTGTCTCCGCTCTGTTATGCTGATTGGTTTACCTGAACCGGGAGGCGAGCCATGCCCGAACACAGAGCGCGCAAACATCATCAGGACCGGGTTGCGGAGGCGCTGCGCGAGGAGATCGGCGCCATGATCGAGGGTGAGCTCTCTGACCCGCGCATCGATTTCTGCTACGTGAGCGAAGTGGCGCTCAATCCCGGCGGCCGGCTGGCGCGTGTTTACGTGGCCATCGACAGCACCGTGAAGGACGCCGCCAAGGCTGAGGAGAATACCATCGCCGCACTGGAAGCTGCCAAGGGGCACATCCGCTACCAGCTAAAGGAGCGCATGGGTGTCCGCTACGTTCCCGAGCTGATCTTCATCGCCGACCGCTCGATCCGCTTCCAGGCGCGCATCGAAGAGTTGATGAACCGCGCGCGCCGGCGGCAGAAAACGTCTTAGGAGCAGGCGAGTGAGGCGGAACAGCCGGCTCCCCGCGAATAGGTTTGAATCTTCCCTCAAAAGCCCCAACTTGGCGCACAAGCGGCCGCTCCAAAAACCGGCCGGCATGGAGAACGGAACGTTGCGCACCCAGCGGCCGGCCCCATTGATACGATCCTGGAAGCTCTGCGCCGGGGCTAACGGTTTCCGGCCTGTTTTCACACCCGGCCTGATGGCGATGCCGCAGGCAGAGCGCCTCTCGGCAAAACTCTGATCCTCCTCCCTTGAGATTCGGCTCCCATCTGTTAGCCTTGTCCCTGTTGGCAAAACGCGGCGCCAAGTGCGCCCGACACGGCAGGAGGAGTGGTGCAGTATGCCGGCTTCGTCCTGCTCCTGAGCATAGCTGGAGCTTGTTGGAGCGTGTTTCATTGACGGCCTATCGAGTTCAACGGGGGCCTGGGCCGCGGCTTGGCGCCGGCTTCCGCTCAAGGCGGATGCGCGGCGATTTGCGTGGCAGACCGGTCAGCGGAGTATCGCAGCGGGCGCCTGAATCGGTGCCGCGCCGTCCTGGCCCTCGGCCACCGGAGATGAAATGAAAATGGATTCTGCCTTGGAATCAGTTGTCCCGGATCCGCCGAAAACCTGGCGCCAACGCTTGCCCACTTGGGCCACGATGCGTGAGGTGGCCGTGTTTCTGGCCTTCACCATCTTCTTCCTCTTTTACGGAGTGACTCCCATCTTCGGGGGCGACGGTTTAGGCCTGGTGGGCGCCGATGAGCCCCGCTATGCGGAGATCGCCCATGAGATGCTCCTCCGCTTCAACGCCGCCCACACGTTGAGAGGCCGTTTGAGCGCCTGTGTGACTCCCTATCTTTGGGGTCACCCCTGGCTGGAGAAGCCCGCGCTGTATTACTGGCGGGCGATGGTCTTCTTTCGCGAGTTCGGATTTCACGACTGGAGCGCGCGGCTGCCCTCGGTGACCTTTGCCTTCATCATGGTGGCCCTCATCTACCTGCACATGCGCAACTTCAGGCCGGGCGGCCATCTGGACGCAGCGCTCATCACGGTGGCCTGCGCCGGCATCATCGCCTTTGCCCGCGGCGCCTCTACCGATATGCAGTTGGCTGCGCCCTTGGCCATCGGGCTGCTCGGCTGGTATGCCTGGTATGAGACGAGGTCCAAGTTCTGGCTCTACGACATCTACTTCTTCACCGGCCTGGCTACGCTGGCCAAAGGGCCGGTAGCGCCTTTTCTCGCTTTCCTCATCATCGCCGCCTTCGCTTTCCTGCGCCGCGAGTGGCATATTCTAGGCCGCTCTTTCTGGTGGCCGGGGATGCTCCTCTACTTCGCCATTGTCCTTCCCTGGTTCGTGGCCGTGCAGCATCAGAACCCTACCTTCTTTCACGACTTTTTCCTTCACCAAAACCTGGATCGCTTCGCCACCAATCGTTACCACCACGTGCAGCCTTTCTGGTACTACCTGGTGGTCGTGGTGCTGGGCCTCACGCCCTGGGCCGTGGTCGCGGTGCGCGCGCTGATTGACGGCATTCAGACCTCGGTGGCGGAATGGCGTCTGCGCCATGCCTGCAAATCCAGGCCCGCTCCCAGCCGCACCGGCGACGCCTTTCCTGAGTTCCTGGTGCTGTGGGCCATCATTCCCATTGTCTTTTTCTCCTTGTCAGAGTCCAAATTGCCGGGCTACATCTTGCCTTCGCTGCCTCCCATCGCCATTCTTACCGGAGACTACCTTTTCCGCTGCCGGCAGAGGGGACTGAACCGCTGGATTCTGCTGGGTCACGCGGTCCTGTGCGGCGCCCTGACCATGGGTACGTTGTTGACTCCCTGGTTTGTGGCCCACGGCGCGAAGATGCCGCCTGAACGGGCGCTCGTGGCCGCCACGCTTTCGGCGACCGGCGCCGCGCTGCTGATTTTGATTGTGGTCAAGGGCTTTGGAGTGGTGCGTTTGCGCTTGGTCACCTGCGGAGTTGTAGCGGTCCTCATGCTCTTTCTTTACGGCGTGGGCCCGTTTTTCGGCATTCCCGCCATTCCCGCCACCAAGCGCACCATACAGTTGATCGACCGCACCTATTCCGCGCGCCCGCTGGCCGCGAAGCTGGCGGCTCTAGCTCCGCCCGGTGAGACGGTCGCTGTCTTCCGCGTGCGCCGCGACATCGAATATGGGCTCTCGTTCTATCGCAGCCGCCAGACCGCCGACTACGAAGAAGACGGCGTGCCCGCTGGCCGGCACATATTGGTGGCGCGCATGACCGGCCGCGGCGGCGTGGACTTGCATACCAAGGCCGCGCTGGAAGACGATCTCGAAGGCCGCCACTATGAGCAGCTCTTTAGCTGGCCGGAGCGCGGACTGGAGATTTATCAGGTTGACATGAGGTAACTCGCTGGACCTTCTCCAGAATTTCTAGGACTGGCCAGGTCTTTGACCGCAGAAATTCGTTCTTCGGAGTGCGGGCTTTCCCAGGTCCCAAAGGGGACCTGGGGCACCCCAGGATGGTGCAGGATCAAGCGGTCAGAGACCAGGTGAGGACGGGTTTGCGCAGCGGGTCCGGGGGGGCGATTGTTGCGGATAAAGCGGCGTACAGTCTTGCGGCTCAGGCCACACGGGCGGGCAGTTCCCCGCTGCGAGGCTCCCTGCCGGAAACGTTCCATGAGCATTTCCTAGCGGGACATCCGGCGCTTGCGGTTCTCATCGAGCAGACGCTCCGCATTCGCCGATGCCGCAAAAGAAACTTTGCAGAGAGGCGCGCCGATGCCGTATTACTGGACGCATGGTCAAAGAGATGATCTGCGGTTGGACCTTCGAGGAGTCCGCACGGCGGCGCGGCGCGCAGTCGATCGCCGGCCTGGATGAAGCCGGCCGCGGGCCGCTCTTTGGGCCGGTCGTAGCGGCCGCTGTCATTCTTCCCCCAGGCTGCTGCCTGCCGGGCCTCAACGACTCGAAGCAGCTCCCGGAAAAGAAGCGCGACCAGCTTGAGGGCCAGATTCGCGCCTGCGCGCGGGCGTGGGCGATTGCCGCCGTCGATGCGGAGACCATCGACCGCATCAATATTCGCCGCGCCTCGCTCCAGGCCATGCGCCGCGCCGTCGAGCAGCTCGGCGTGGTCCCCGATTTCCTGCTCATCGACGGCCGTGACACCATCGACTGGCCCTGTCCCCAGCAGGCTGTCATCGGCGGTGACGCGCGGAGTGTCTCCATCGCTGCGGCCAGCGTGCTGGCCAAGGTCCACCGCGACCGCCTGCTCGTCGAGCTGGACCGCGATTTTCCTGGCTACGGCCTGGCGCGCCATAAGGGCTACGGCTCGCCGGAACATTTGGACGCGCTGGAGCGCCTGGGACCCACGCCGCTGCACCGCAAGAGCTTTCAGCCGGTGGCGCGGATGCTGTTGCCCTTCGATTGACGGCGGCCATCGTTGCGCGCATCTCCGGCTGCGGCTGCGAGCGCCTTGCGCCGCTGCGCCCACGCCAGCACGAGCCGCGCCAGCAAGATCACGGCCACGATGACGGTAATTCCCAGCGGCGTCAGCACTCCCGGCTTCATCTGCCACCAGAAATGGATGACCCCGCAAACGATGGCCGGATAGATGAGCATGTGCAGCCGGCTCCATCGCTTCCCGCCCAGCTTGCGGATCGACCATTGCGTCGATGTGGCCGCCAGCGGCAGCAGCAGCAGCCACGCGGCCATCCCCATGGTGATGTAACGCCGCTTGGCGATGTCGGAGATCATCAGCCCCACATCGAAGCCCGCGTAAAGCCCCACGTAGGTGAGCATGTGCAGGGTCGCGTAGAAAAATGCGAATAGCCCCAGCAGGCGCCGAAACCGGATCAGCCAGCCCAGCCGCGGCAAAAGACGCCGCAGGGGCGAGATCGCCAGCGTAATAGCCAGCAGCCGCAGTGTGGTCCGGCCTGTCGTAAAGGCGATGGTGGCCGTGGGGTCCGGGCCCAGGTTGTTCATCACCGCAGCCCATGCCAGCCAGGTGAACGGCGCCAGACAGGCGATCCAGGCGAACGTCTTGAGCAGGATGAGTGGGTAGCGGGTCATAGTCAGTAAGTCAGTGAGTTATCGGCGCCGGCGGAGTGAGTGGAGCGAGTGCATGTGCGCGGCAGCCAGTAGCTTGGGCAACTGCGATTTGCGGTCTCCTGTGAACTTGGCGAATGAATCGCTTGGGATCGGTCACGGCGGGAGAATCCGTCCGGCGGGCAGGCCGCGTGCCGTACATGCCGCCGAATCGGCGAGGTTTTAGCCCCTGAGAGCAACATTTCTTGTTGGCAAGCATTTTTTGGACGAGTGCGAATTCCGCTCACTCCGCCTCAATAGTCCCTTCTTAGATTCATGCCTTTGTAAAGGTAGGCCACCTGGTCGCCGTAGCCGTTGAACATCAGCGTCGTGCGAAGCTGTTCGTAAAAGGGCAATCCGATGCGCCGTTCGTTCTTCTGGCTCCAGGGCACAGTATCCACGCTGGGGTTCACGTTCGAGTAAAAACCGTATTCGGAGGGTGACTGGTTGTTCCAGGTGGTGTCCGGCTGCTTTTTCACAAAGCGCACCTTCACAATCGACTTGGCGGACTTGTATCCGTACTTCCACGGCACCACGATGCGCACCGGCGCGCCATCCTGATTGGGAAGCACCTGGCCGTAGAGTCCGAAGGCGAGCAGCGTGAGCGGGTTCATGGCCTCGTCCATGCGCAGCCCTTCGCGGTAGGGCCAGTAGATGCCGGGATCCTCGCCCGACCACTTCTCCACATGCCAGTTGTAGTAGGAGAAGAACTGCACGTACTTGGCCGTCGAGAGCGGTTCGCACTGCTGGATGAACTCTGAGAGCGAGTAGCCCACCCAGGGAATCACCATGCTCCACGCCTCCACGCAGCGATGGCGGTACACGCGGTCTTCGAGCGGGCGCAGCTTGAGCAGCTCGTCGATGCCGAAGGTGCGCGGCTTCTTCACCAGTCCCTCCACCTGGATGCTCCACGGCCGCGTGGGCAGCCCGCCGGCGTGCTTGTAGGGGTCGTCCTTGTTCACTCCGAACTCGTAGAAGTTGTTGTAGTGGGTGATGTCATAGAAGGGCGTCAACGTCTCGCCGGTAGTGGTCAGCGGGCTATAGACGGTCTGGAGCTTGGTTCCGGCAGTACCGGCCAGCACGGTCTGGCCCGGATCAAGGACCCGCGCCAGCCGCTCCGCGCCCAACGCCGCAGCCCCCACGGCCGCCGCTCCGGCCGCGGCATGGCGCAAGAACCGCCGCCGGCTCTGGCGCTTCAAGTATTCGCTCTGGGATGTGATCTCAGACGAAGGAATTTCGGGTGGTGTGCCGATGAGCATGGGGTTGACCTCGCGCGGGGGAAGTATCCGCTGAACCTGGTTAGATTAGACGCATCGACGGGGTCGCCAGTCACAGAATTTCAGGGGATTTTCGGCGATTGGCTCGTTTTGCCAGCGATAGGGCGCCGGATTTCACCCACTCTGGCGCCAGGCAAGCACGGCCACCGGGCAGGTGATGCGAACAACGTCACCTTCCCGCCGCGCAGCCACATCCAGCAGTGTGTCTTCCGCGCGGAACTTTCCGCACGCGGCCATCGCATCGAGCAGCGCATCCGTACCGCGCCCATGCCGCCCGGCAAACGGCTCTGCCTGCCGCGTGAACTGGTCTTGAACTGCCGCGTCGTGGTGAATGGCAGCGCCGTAGTGCGCATTGTTCATAAGAGCGTGTTTCATAAATGGCCGCTGCGGCCGGCCAAGCTCCTGGAACCCGGCTTGTTGCCGGGTTCCAAGCATAGTCTTGATTATTGAAAACAAAAAAACGGCGGCTTCCACGATGAGTGGAGGCCGCCGGGTTTACGAACCAATCGCGGGATTCTTATTGCTGGCTGCCGCCTGCCCCCATAGTGATTCCCTGCGGCCCTTTATTCTTCTTGGCTTCGTTTTCTTTGCGCGTGTTCATCGCGTCGACGCGCCATTTTTCCGCGTTGGCCAGATCCGCCTTGACCGCCTTGGCGTCGCCATAGTCCACATCCGCCTTGCTGCGGTACATGAGGTTGAGGTAGGCCATATCGTCGTCATAGTTAGGCCGGTCGGCGATCGCCATTTGCAGATATTTCATCCCCTCCTCGACCAACGGCGCGGTCTCTGTCTTCACTTGCTCCATCAGCTTCCGGGGCGCCTTGACATTGCCTTCGCCATCGTCGTTCAGGCCGGCCGGCTGAAGCGCATCGAGCAGGTCCTGGTGGGCCTCAGTCCAATCGATCACGCCGATCGTGTAAGCCGCGTCCGGATCCTGGGGGTCCAGCGCCAGAACTTTCATCTGCCATCTCTTGGCGTTTTCCAGGTTTTGCAGCCACTCGGTAGGATTGCTGCGGCTGGCGATGCTGAAGTAGATGCCCGCGATCTGCTTCACGCTGTTGATATCGCTGGGGTCCTTGGCGAGAACCTCCTTGAAGATAGTGATGGCCCGCTGCGCGGTCCTCAGGTTTTCCGGCGAATCCAGACCGGGCACCACATTCTGGGCCAGCGCGGTGGCAAGGTAGGTCTTGGCCATGGCCAGTGTCGGGTCGAGCTCCGTAGCCCTCTGGAAGTGGTCGATGGCCTCTTCGTACTGTGCGCTCTTGTAGGCGTCCACCCCTTTGTTCAACTGGTCGCGGGCCTCAAGCTGACGGCACCCGCTCATGTAGAACACCATGCCGGCCAGGGCCACCGCGAACGCCGCAATTCGTGCGCGTCCATTCATGATCGTATCCTTCTCCTTCAGGCGGGGCCTCTTGGGGGTCCACACCTCAAAATCCTGTGCCACGGGTCCGGCTGCGAGCCGCCGAAACCACGTTAGGGAACGCCCTAGCGCCGCTGGCGCCTAGCCTGCGACTGGAACAAGATGCCTGCAAAAGCCTCATCGCAATCTCGCATCCCGTTCCTTGGCCGGTGGCCCGTTTCCGAAGCTACCGGCGCCTGCCGCGGCGCCACCGGCGCATGGTTCCCAGTTAATCCCCGGCCTCCATTTTGGGCGTCATCAATCCGATGTGGTCCACATCCGCGGCCTTGCCAATATCGATCACGTCGGCGATGTAGCGGAAATCGACATTGGGGTCGCCCCTCACGAACATGACGCGCACGGCGCGATTGGAATAAATCTTCGTCAACTCTGGCAGCAACTGGCTGTACGCATAAGAGGTATCGTTAATCTTGTACGCTGGAGGCGCGCCGCCCTGGTAGAGAACCTGAACCACGATGGTCCGGTCGTTGGTCTGCTGCTGCTGCTTGTGCTTGGGCGGCTGGGGCACCAGCGTATTCAGGCCATTCGGTGTGGTGGGCACGATGACCATGAAGATGATCAGCAGCACCAGAAGAATGTCAATCATAGGCGTGACGTTGATGCTGGACATGCTGCCGCCGCCCTGTCCCAAATCCATTGCCATGGCTTAAACTCCTCGTTTCATCCTTTTCTCTACATCGCCTGGTACAACACCAGCGCCCAGTTAGTCGCCGCCGGCGAGGTTGCCTTCGCGCCTTTGCACCAGCAAACCGACATCATCCACGCCCGCCGTGCGCACATCGTCAATCGCGTCTTCGACCGCCTTGTATTGCGCGCGCGCATCCGCACGGATATAAATCGTCTTGTTGGTCAGGCTTTGCAGCTTGGTCGCCACCATGCTTCCGAGCTGGCTGGGATCGATCTCGTTCTGCCCCAGAAACACCGCTCCATTCCGGGTAATGGCCACCACGATGGCATTGTCCTTATTGGCGTCGGGCATGGGAACGGCGTTATTCACCCTGACCATGTCGATCTGGACCTTGTTGGTGAGCATGGGCGTGATGACCATGAAAATGATGAGCAACACCAGCATCACGTCCACCATGGGAGTGACATTGATGTTGGAATTGACGTCATGACTTGCGGTACGCGCCGCAGATGCGATTCCCATTGTTGGGCTCCGTGCGTTTGAGTTTTTACCGGATGGTCTCCGGACTTGCAAAAGCGTGCGAAGCGCGTGCGGCTAAACCGCGGAGCGGGAGAAGCAACCTCCTCCCGCCGCCGTGATCCTCGCCCCATTCACCTCCGCATCGCCTAGCGTTTGTGGCTCTGCTTGATGAAGTAGTCGATCAGTTCGCTCGACGAGTTGTCCATCTCCACGTCGAAGGCTTCCACACGTCCCGTGAAATAGTTAAAGGCCATCACGGCGGGAATGGCGACCAGCAGGCCAAACGCCGTTGTGACCAAGGCTTCTGCAATGCCGCCCGCGACCGCGCCGATGCCGGAGGTCTTCTGGGTAGCGATCTGCTGGAAGGCGTGCAGAATGCCCACCACGGTGCCGAAGAGTCCCACGAAAGGAGCCGTAGCGCCGATGGTGGCCAGAACCCCCAACCCCCTCTTCAGCTTGGCGTGAACGATGGCCTCAGCCCGATCCAGAGCGCGGCTCGAGCTTTCAATGGTCTCGGTGGTCGCTGTGCCAGCGGAGGCGCGGAATTCCTGCAGACCCGAGGTCACCACTTCGGCCAAGTGGGATTTCTTGCTGCGGTCGGCGATCTTGATGGCTTCTTCGAGTTTGCTGTCCTTTAGGGCGCCGGCCACCTTGGGCGCGAATTCGCGTGATTGCCTGCGGGCGGCGGAAAAGTACAGGTAGCGGTCGATCATGACGGCCAACGACCAGATCGACTCAAGGAAGAGGATTAAGGCCACGGCGCGCGCCAACCATCCCATGCTGGACCATAGGCCCAAGGGGCTGAAGCTGACCGTCTGGTTCTCCTGGAAGAGAGCCAAACTGTTGGCGGCGTGTGAGGTGAAGTGTGCGAGTTGAGCGAGAATCACTGAATCGTTCCTCCTACGGAGTTTCTTGTGAACTGAGAATGGCCCGCGCCGCGGGCCCCGGCTGGGAATGCGGTTCCTTGAGGATTCGCATTCAGGTCAATAGCAAAGCTCCCTGTTTAAGATGCCTCAGGAAGCCAGTCAATGGGCCCGGCCTCGAACGAAAACGATGCTAGTCGCCCAAAGTGTAGATCACGTTGATCGTCGTTTCGACCTCCACCGGCTCGCCATTGAGCAGGTAAGGCCGGTAACGCCAGGTTCTCACCGCATCCAGCGCCGACTCCTGCAACATGGCCGGTCCGCTGATCACACGGAGGTTCTGGATCGTTCCCGCTTTGGAAATTTCAGCCTGTAACACCACCGTACCCTGCACCCGCGCGGCCTTGGCGATGGGCGGGTAGACGGGCTGGGTTTTCTGAATCAACATGCCCACGGCCACGCCCGCCGAGATGGCGACTTTTTGCGGGGGCGCAGCTTTCACGGTGGGCCCGGAATTGCCGAAGATGCTGCCCATCCCGCCAGCGGTGCCGTCACCCAGGCCTTCCATGCCCGCTACGCCGAAGTTCGCGGGCGGCGCTTCCTTGTGTGCGACCATCAAAATATTCTTGGGAATCTTGCTCGGCGCCTGTAGCTGTTCAGTCATCGTCTCTTGTGACACATGGACCACGCGGACCTGTGGAGGCGGCGGAGGCGGCGGAGGCGGCGGAGGCGGCGGAGGCAGCGTCAACACCGTGGCCATCAGTTGCAACGGCAGCGCCTCGGGATAGATCAACGGAAGAAGGATCAGAAGCCCCAGTATGGCGGCATTGATGGAGCCGGTGACCAGCATCCAGCGGCCGCTCTTGCTCTTGATCCTATTTCCCGATTCAAATGTGGAATCTTCAAACATAGCCAGCCTCGAATCGAGTGTTTGGTTACCTCTATTTTAGACACCGCGGGAATTACAAAGGTTCCCGCCCCCAACAACTGCCTTTTAGAAGCGTGCCCACCTTATCAGAAACAGCGCATTTCCTGCAAAGTGCTGCGCAACCGGTGCAACTCTCTTCCCTCAACTTGTTCCCAGCCTCAAACCTATACTGCCCTTCGCAAGTTGCGCTTGAGTTAAAAAACATCCCTTCATTCTGCCACATTGCGAGGGCCCTGATCTGGTTCTGAAAAAGCGCCTATATTCTCCTAGTTCTTTGACCGCATGAACTTCGTTCCTTCCGGTTCGCGCTTTCCCGGGTCCCGAAGGAAACCTGGGGCGCCCTAATGGTGCAAAATCAAGCGGTCAAATATCTAGGCCCGGATCTAGGCCCGGCTGCGTTTTGCGGCCGGCAAGGAGGTAGCCCGGCCCTTTTTCGCTCGCCATTCTTGCCAGGCCACCAGCATCGGCGAGGCCACGGCAATCGACGAATACGTACCAATCAGAATACCCACCACCAGCGCAAATGAAAAGCCTTTCAAGACCTCGCCGCCAAAAATAAACAGCGAGAGCACGGTCAAAAAAGTAAGGCCAGAGGTGAGCACGGTCCGGCTCAAGGTCTGGTTGATGCTGCGGTTCACCAGGTCTGGCAGCGGCTCGCGCCGGCTGAGGCGCAGGTTCTCGCGGATGCGGTCGAAGACCACGATGGTGTCGTTCATGGAATAGCCCACCAGGGTGAGGATGGCGGCAATCACGGTAAGGCTCAGCTCCAGGCCGTTGAAGCCCATCGAGCTGGCCAGCGAAAAGGCGCCCACGGTGATCAGCGTGTCGTGAAAGCAGGCCACCACTGCGGCGACGCCATAAATCAACTGAAAGCGGAACCAGAGGTAAACCAGCATTCCAATCATCGAGTACAGAGTGGCCAGCGCGGCCTGCCGTTCGAGCTGATGGCCAACCGTTGGACCGACGACCTGGACGCTGCGCACCGTGAAGTTACTGGAGTAGTGTTTCCGCAGCGCGCTCTCGATGCGCTCACGGCCCACGTCCAGCCCGGTATCGCTGGTCTGCTCCGGCAGGCTGATCAGAACGCCATGCTCCTGCGCGGGTCCGAAGTTGACCACGCTGACATCTTTGATCCCGGCCGCTTCAGTGGCCTGCCGGATGCGAGTAATGTCGGGAGTCTGCGGGAACTGCACCTGCACCTGCGTGCCGCCCTGAAAATCCACGCCCAGCGGCACCGGGCTGCCGATGTGCGCCCAGTGCCAGCTCATGGAGATGATGCCGGCCACGCTGAAGATCATGGAGAAGGCCAGGAAGTACCACTTCTTTCCCAGCCAATCAATTTTTACTTCGTGAAAGAATTCCACGGAATCTGTTCCCTTCTTTTCCCCAAAGCCGCCTAAAGTCGCTGGCGGCTTTCAGCTTTCGGCTTTTATCCTCTAGCCCCTCGCACCGAATCCCTAAATAGACACCATCTCGCCCGGCTTCAATCTGTTGAGGTGGGCCTCGAAAATCACCCTCGAAACGAATACGGAGGTAAAGTAATTTGCCGTCAGACCGAAGGTCAGGGTGGTGGCGAAACCCTTCACCGGGCCGGTTCCAAAGATGAACAGGATGGCGGCGGAAACGATGGTGGTGACGTGCGTATCGATGATCGTCAGAATGGCGTGGTGGAAGCCCTGGTCGACGGCCGCCGACGCCGTCTTGCCGGCGCGGATCTCCTCGCGAATGCGCTCAAAGATGAGCACGTTGGAGTCCACGCCCATGCCAATGGTGAGAATGACTCCGGCGATGCCCGGCAGGGTAAGCGTGGCCCCGGAAAAGCCCATGAAGCCCAGCAGGATGACCAGATTCAGAAACAGCGCGACGTCGGCGTTGATGCCCGAGCCGCGATAGTAGACGAGCATGAAGGCCCAAACCAGAAGCACGCCGACGATGGCCGCGGTTACGCCTTCGCGGATGGAGTCGGCGCCCAGCGTAGCGCCCACGGTGCTGGCCTCAAGATAACTCAGCGAGGCCGGCAGCGCGCCGGTGCGCAACAGCTTGGAGAGCATCATGACTTCGTCGGGAGTAAAGGCGCCGGTGATCTCGCCGCTGTCGCGGATCCCGCTCTGGATGGTGGCCACTTCGCGGACCGTCCCGCCCATCACCACCGCCATGCTCTTGCCTATGTTGGCGCTGGTGTAGCTCCAGAACTTGTCGCCGGCTTCGTCAGTGAGCGTAAAGTCCACCGTTCTTTGCCCCGTGTTCTGGTTGATGCCGGGGGTGGCGGAGCGGAAGTCGCTGCCGGCTACGATAGCCATACTCTGCAAGATGTAGTAGGCGCCGCCTCCGCCTGCGCCGGCCATTTCGCCGGAAGCGGGCAAAATCTCTTCGTCCGGCGGAAGCGCGTTGTTTACACTGGCCAGGGCCGCCTGTTCACTGGAGAACGGCCCGCCCTCGACGGCATGAATCTCCAGCCGCGCCGTGGACTGAATGATGGTCTTCACCCGGTCCAGGTCACTGATGCCGGGCAGCTCCACCAGAATCTGATTGGCGCCCAGCCCGTACTCCTGAATCTGCGGCTCCGTCACTCCCAGCGCATCCACGCGGTCGGTGATGGTTTCGATGGCCTCCTGGTCGGTTCTGCTTTCGAGGTCCCGCTCATAGATGGGCTTCATGGTCAGCGTGAAGCTGCCGTCTGCGCCCTGGGAAACGTCGTATTCATCAGAGTACTTGCCGCCATCCAGCAGGGTGCTCACGGCGCTCGATTGCGCCGCCGGAACTCCCTCGATGCGAATGACCTCCGGCTTTTGGGGGTCGGGCTTGAACACCTGGGAATAGGTCACGTGGCCGTTCTTGAGGTCCTGTTCGATCTCCTCGACGGTGTTATTGGTTTCATCGTTCACCGCGTCTTGCACATGCACTTGCAAGATCAGGTGCGCCCCGCCCTTGAGGTCGAGACCGAGGTGGATCCGTTTGGACATGGCATCCAGCAGATCGCGGCCCGAGAGCCCCGATGGCACGCCAAAGATGCCGTACACGCAGACCACCAGAACCGCGCCAATCAGGGCAATTTTGTTTTTGAGATTCTTCTTCATATCCAAAAATTCTCTAGGCCCGCCGGCTGAGTCTCCGCACTTTATTGCGAGGCCCCATCCTGCGTAGTCACTGACGCAATCGCGTTCTTAACCACTTCCAGCTTCAGGTTGTCGGGCGCCACGCGAACGATGATGGCGTCGTCCTTAATGGAAATTATGGTGCCGCGGATGCCGCCGGCCGTGGTTACCCGGTCTCCGGCCTTGATCGAGCTGAGCATGGCTTGCCACTGTTTCTGCCGCTTCTGTTGCGGCCGGATCATGAGCAGATATAGCAGCGGAATGATGATGAGCAGGGGCAGGAGAAACGCTATTCCGCCGGCGCCAGTGGGCGGGTACGATATTAATGCCAAACTTGCAATCACACTCATCCTTTACTCGCCCTGCCGGCCACGCCGCCGGCTTGGGCACAGGCTCCCACGCGACCGCGGGCGCCTGCATTGAACTCGTCTCCGGAAATCATCCTGGCCGCCCATCTCTTGCGGCCCAGACTCTGCAAGAAGGGTCTGTTCTCTGTGCGCAAGCCCCAGCCTCTGAAGCCGGGCCTCCGGCCACAAAAGAACCCTGCCACTGTCTGCTTCCTTTTCGACATAGCGCCCCCTTGGCCTTCCGATTCCGGCAACCGGCGCGATTCGGCCCGCGCCCGCTCCGGCCGGATTCCAAAAGAGTGCCTAGCAAAATAAGACACGCGCGCCCGCTTGCGTGTCAAGACGCGCGGCTGGGGCAGCGTAAGCCTCCGGGGCCTGCTCGCTCACCTCTACCCCCCCTTATAAAGCCCTTACGGGCCGTCTACTCCTTCCTTATCGAGGCTGGATTCTTCTAGTTCCAAGCGGCTTTTTCCTAAGCGCCGCTCACGGCTCTGGGCCGGGAGCGGCCAGGACCAGCAAATACCCTGCCGGAAAACAGAAGCAGCGCCTCGTGTATGAATGCCTTGCGCCTCACCCTGTCGTTTATCATTCCCGCAGCTTTGGCGGTGACGTTCTTGCTCTGGGCGCTCTGGAGGTTTTGGCTGGAAGGGCGCAAATAAGCGCGATGAATCACCTTACTGTCTTCGGTCTGTTTGCCGTCTCTGCGATGCTGATTTTTTATGCGCTGGAATGGCGCAGCCGCTGGTTCATCCTGGCGTTCGCCGCATCCTGCGTGCTCGCGTCTGCGTATGGGTTCCTGCAAGGCGCGTGGCCCTTCGGAATCGTGGAAGCAGTTTGGTCGCTGGTTGCTCTGCGGCGGTGGTGGAAGAAGCCGCGCCCCACCTGAGACGCTGCCCGCTCCTCGCTCTGTGCAGCCTTCCACGCCTTAACCAACGCGGCTTGAATGAGCGCGGCGTCCTGGCCCTGCGCTCTCAATCAGCCATTGTCGCCTACCTTAAACATATATTTGATGGCGGATTTGTAGACCAGCGTCTTGACCTTTCCGCGCACTTTGAGCGTATGGCGGTCGTACCACTCGATGCACCCTTCCACGCGCTCGCCGTCCTGGAGCACGATCACCATCGGGGTCTGCGCATAGATCTGCTTCTGCAAGTAAAAGAGTTCGGCGTGCCGGTGTTCAATGCCCGCCGCTCCATTCTGCGCCGGCGAGTGCTGCATTTGCAGCCCAGATTGGCTTCTCCAGTTGCGGCCCTGCGGCCGGGGGAGCCGGCTGGTGCTTTCGTCACGGCTAGCGGCGAGAGATGAAATACCCATAAGAAATGTCCTTGGTCAAAAAAAATGAAGTTCCTGCCCGACTCCACGTCTGATCGGAGAGAGACGCGCGCCCCTTCGCTTCCTTTCTCCAAGCTGCGTCTGCGGCGGACAGCTTGCCCCCTGAGAATGGCCCGGCTCGCGCTTTGCTGCGCTCGCGTGAGACAACACCCCGCCCTTAGCCAAGGCACTCTAGCGTCCCGGCAGCAGCGCCGTGCGTGGGTATGCTCTTACCCGCAAAGATGCCTGGGCCAACAGGGGGGTTGCTCACCTATTCTCGCATATTCCTGGCGGGATGGTTCAACTACTACGTTCCAGGCTCACGGCCATAGCGTCGAGCGAGAGGGAGCGCAGCAGATTGCGGCGCATTCCCTGTTCCACCTGCGCCAGCGCACGCGCGGCTCCATCGATCCACTCCACGGTGAGGCCCTCGGCCATCCGCTCCAGTTCGGCGGCCAGGTCCAGGTTGCGAATGAGGCTGGGCGCGCCGGAGACGATGAGCAGAAGGTCTTCAACCAGGCTGCCCAGCGCGCGCAGCAGGTTGACGGTCTTCTCCTGGTCCTCGGCCCCGCCGCGATAGCCCTCCGTAGCACGGAAGAGGGCCGAATGATCCGGCTCGGCGAGCGCATTCCGCAGCACGATGAGGGCATCCTGGCGGCTGGCCAGATACGCGCCCAAGTCGAGCGTGAGGGCGCGGCCTACCGCTCCCTCGGCCAGCCGCGCCGCCAGCGCCCGGTCCCGCGGCCTCAGCTCCGGCCGCCGCCGCGCCAGCAGGGCCTCGATCTCCGCCGCGGGCAGGGCGTCCAGGCGGTGCATTACGGCGCGCGAGCGGATGGTCGGCAGCAACTCCTGCGGGTTCTCCGCCAGCAGGATGAGCGTGGTGTGCTCGGGCGGCTCTTCCAGCAGCTTGAGCAAACTGTTGGCCGCTTCTTTCATGAAGGCCGACGCAGTAAAGATTGTAAATGCGCGCCGTGCTTCCACCGGCGGCCGGTAATAGGCCGCGTGAATCGCCTGCCGCACCTGTCCCACCTTGATGAGCATCTGCGGCGGGTCGGGAGGAATCACGAGCAGGTCGGGGTGCGTCTGGATGAGGACGCGCGTATCGCGCCTGTCGGTCTCACGCAGATCCTCGCGCGCCGCGACTGCTTCGTCAACCAGCGCATCCAGATTCGCGGCCGCGCCGATGCGCGCGCAGTTCGAACAGGCGCCGCAGAAATCCGGCAGCCCTTCGCTCTCGCCAGGGTTGAGGCAGTTCACCGCCTGCGCCAGCATCAGCGCCAGCGTGTACTTGCCCGCGCCGTGCGGGCCGGCCAGCACCAGCGAGTGCGGAAAGCGGCCCCTGCGCATGCTCTCGCGCAGGCGCATGACCGTAGCCGTATTGCCCAAGAAATCCTGAAAGCCCACAGAATGAGCGTAGCAGGATGGGTCTGGGCCGCAGGCCTCGGGGAGGCTGGGTTTACCGGCCGGGAATAAATTGTGCCCATGACACCGGTGAATCTTCGCTGTCCGTCCTCCCCGGCTACGGCGCTTTCAGAAATGCTATGAGCTATTGAGAGCCGTGAAAGTGGATTTTTCTTGAGGAAAAATCCACTCAGCAGGGCGGAGGGATTCATATCTGTCTAATAAGTCTTGTGTATTCAGTATGATAGATTTTCGCTCTGGCTTGAATACCCCCAAATGTACCCCCACGGGTGCGCCGCTTGAGCCGTTTTGCCGGTCTCATGTGGAGGGGTCGCGGCGGAGGAATTCCGGCGCGCAAGCCGCCGGAAAGGCGCGCCGCTGGCAGGAAACCCGGCTTATGGGCCGCGCCGGCCGTCACGCGCGCGGCGGCGGAGTGTTCTGAAGGGGTAGGTGTGACTGTTTCGCGCGCTGCACTGAGTCCGGCGAAGAATTCGGCAATTTTCCATTGTGCGATGTTGGCGGATTCCGGCAATCGGGTTAGTTGTCCGGGGCGGGCATCGGCAAGGGCTGGGACGCCTTGGGACGCATTGCGCGGGCGGCGGAATTATTCCTTGGTCTTCAGGTGCGGCTCGTTCTCGCGGATGAAGGCCTCGATCTCCGGCGCGGCGGCCATCTGGGGATGGCCGGGAATCGCCGCTCTGTTACGCCCGCAACTCTTCGTCTATCGTGACCTCTGGCTATGGATCGATGCGCCCTTTCAACCGCCGCCACTGCTCACCACCGTCGCCGAACAGATCCCGCTCTTCCCCGCAGTTCATTTGGACAGCAGAAGTTCCAACCTCGCCCCGGAGACTCAACAGTCAGCCTGAAAACTCCGCAGTTTTCCTCATGCCGCCGACTCGCTCCCGGCTAATTTGGACAGCAGTGTATCGCACTGAAAGGTTAATACGCAGTCTCGCTCCCTAGCAGGTAGCTTTGCCTACGTCAGAATCAACTCAGCGTCTCCATCTCCGGAGAGTTCTCCTACACCAGCATCAATGTTCTCAAACTCTACCTTGAGTCTCACATACCGTACGTACCAATCGCGTGAGTTAGGATAATTCGAAACAGAGATGTTGAGGTGATCGAGTTTGACCATGGACAGCTCCTCTCCGCGCGTTCTCCGTACCGGCTGAAGAATACCGTGCTTCGGTGAGCACAAAATACTTATCTGACGCCCAAGCCTTGCGCGGCCCCTATGCTCACGGATTGCGGCTCGATCTTCTGCGTTGCTTCCGGCTCCTGCTGGATCGCCAATGATGTTTACTCGCCGATTTCAGCGGCTCATTTCGCCGCTGGAGTCATAATAGTCATTCCAGCGCGGCGCTTCCTGAATGGCATCGCGTCCTTTGTCTGTCACGAGCACCCGTCCGTGCCGCATGAGCGTGAACTCCGGGGTGACCCCAGGAATGAAGGGGACGGATGCATCGGTGCTGCCGGCGCGGAAACGGACCGTCCATGAGTGCGCACCGAGCCGCACCACCAGGCGAGCGGGAGCAATCAGATTCGCGGTGATGTAGATTCTGTCGGCGACCGGACCGTAGCGGTGAGCGACGGGGGGCGCTCCGGCATCGTGATGGAATGTCTGGGTCCGATAGAACCAGTAAACAGTGTCATGGGTGATCGGCGGCTTGTGGCCGGTTTTGTACCACTCGATGAAGAAGCGCATGAGATCGCCGGCGGCCTGGTGACTATGAAAGTAGTGAGGAGTCCCCAGCGGAATGCCGCTCTGAGTGAGGTAATTGGCGTTGGGGTAGCGGTTGGGATCGTCGATGGGGCTGATGTAGGTGCCTTCAATAAAATCGTTCCAGGTGATGATCTCAACCCAGCCGGGATGCGTCTTCTCAATCGCATCCATCCACATGCGGCGCATACCTTCAGCGCCGCTGTATTCGTAGTAACGGTTGGCGTTTGCGCCCCAGAACTGGAGCGTGACCGGCGCCATGTAAAGTCTGCGCCCGGCGTGCAGCACAGAGGCATAGGCTTGGCTGCTTCGCAACTGGTCGAGAGGCCCTCCGGAACCCGGGACGCCGGCGATGCCCCAGTAGAAAGCTCCATCGATCACCGATCTCCACTCGCCAAAGCCACGCTGAACGGCGGCGCGGCCGGGCCGTTCGCCGCCCCAGAAGAAGGCCGGGACCAGGAAGATGCGCATCGGCGCATTGCTGGGCGCTGCCCGCGCCTGAGCCAAGACACGAGGCTCGACGGAGGTGGAGGGGTGCGCTCCGGTGGCCAAATCAGCGCGAACCTGGCGCCAAAACGCGACGCCCTTGCTGCTTCCTGCGAAGGTGGTAAGAACCGGCTCGCCATGGCAACGAAAATAGACGCGGGCGTAGCGGGGATTGCCGGCGAACCGCCGCATCATGTCGACCACATCGGCGGCACTGTTGCCGCAGCACATATCGGCAGAAAACATGAGCTTAAAGCCATCGTCAAGGCGTGCGGCGGCCTCAAACATCTGCGCGGCATATTCGATGTACCAGGGCTGGTGCAGCCACCCTCCCGCGTTCAGCGCAAAACCGTCGATGCCCAGCGCGCGAGCCTGGAGAATTTCGCGCTCATAGGAGGCGATCTTGGCTTTCTGGCTGCTATCGCCTTGGTAGTCCTGATTGGCGAGCATGTAGTGCGCAAAGACCATGCGCTTTGCGCAGTAGGCAGGCGAGGCGGCCGCGAGCAAAAGCGCGATGGCGAGGGCGGGAAACCGGAAATAGCGCCGCATGGATGACTTTAGCTTAACGAAGAAATCCGGCGGCGGCGCGGCCTTACCAGTAATACACCGCTTCCACCCGCGCCGTGCCGGATTCTCCGTTGATGATCCGGGTGCTGAGGACCACCTCCAGATTCTTTTTGGCGCCGGCATCATCCACGATGCGCTGAAGCTGCGCATGGTCGCTGGGGTTGGTGAGGAATTCGCCGGCGGCGATGGTGCCGCCCCGGGCCACGCCGGCCACAACGATCTCAAGCTCGCCGGTGGTGATGTCGGTAAAGCGCGCCACGATAGCGTAGTCGCGGTAATTATTCGTGGCCATCTGCTGGATGCGGTTCACGAACCAGCTGTGGCCGTTCGGATCCTGACTGTCGACGACGCCGAGCTTGGTCATGTCCGCATTATTTGCGAAATGGTAGCGGAGCTGGCGCGTCAGCCGCAGAACCCAGGCATTATCGAAGGCGCCGACGAAAATCGTTGGGCCGCCCCGCAGATCCATCAGGGTGGTAGCGCCCTCGCCGCGCAGGCTGTACTTGATGCCATGGGACTGAAGAATTCCCGCGATGTGGATGATGGGGTTCAGATCGTCGATAACAACTGCCGTCAGGTTATCGTGCATCGTCATCTGGTGGTTGGGGGCGTCGGCGTCACGCAATGCAATATCGGAGTACTCGTTCTGATCGGCGACGCAGAGCAGAACCGGGTCGCCGGAGTTGAGAACGGGCGTCCAGAAGTCCGGCGCCGGAGCTGCGACATGCAGGCGCTGCCACAGGAGAACTCCGCCGCCGCCGATGAACGCAGCTATCAGCAGTGCGGCAGCGAAGGACAGCCATCGCCGCCACCCTCGCCCATCCCGATCCGCGGGGAGGTCCTCGCCGGCTGCGGAGATTGCGCCGCTCTCCGCAGAGGCTCCCGGCGGGTGAAACTGCGGGACGTAAGACCCCGTCGGCAGAACGATACGGAGTTCGTGCTCGTGGCCAGGTTCCTGATAGTACTGGGCGATGCGCTTGCGGATTTCCCCGGCGGTGACGCGCACGATGGGATCGGAAGCCGTATCGTACTCGGCCCTGCGGCCAAAGATCTCAATGCCAAGCGTGCGCTCTTTGAGCATGTCGGTCTCGCCAGAGAGAGCTTTTTCAACGATGAATCGCAGGAACGAGGGAAAGCGACGGCTGTGGCTAAAACGAGGGTTGGCCAGCAGCCTCTCCAGTTGTTCCTGAATGGCTGCCTGCTCCTCAGAACCTGGTTTCGCGTGCGCGGCTGCTTCCTGCTCGACTGCCATCGCCATCTCTTTCGGATGGCAATCATATCATTGCCTACTGGCGATGGCCAACTCGACTCGGACGGGCGCCATTCGGTAAATTATTGAAAACAGCATCTCTTTACCTAGCCTTAACAGAATAATTACCGCAAGCGTTACCGCAAGGACCTTACCGGCCGCTATCAAAATCACTAAAACATTTATGAAACGCGCTGGTTTTGCGAATCGGACGCCTCGCGGCGATAAGGAACTGGCACGACCCGGCGCCCGTAGCCGCGAGTTTTGGATGGAGGTTCATCGGATGGAGGCTGAATTGAGCAACAAAGCAGAGAGAAGCTGGATGCATTGGAAGTGGATGTTTCCCGTTATCGCGTTGTTGGTTTGCGCGGCGGCGGGTCGCGCTCAGGTAGGCACTGCCACGCTCGCGGGCCTGGTAGCCGACCCCACAGGGGCGGTCATCGGCGGAGCGACCGTAACGCTGACCAACAGCCAAACGGCCAGCGTGCGCACGACCGAGACCAATGGGGCGGGCAACTTTACGTTTGCATCGATTCCGGCGGGCGATTACAGCCTGGCTGTCACCCACAGCGGATTCACCAGATTCACGGAGAGCCGGATACACCTCAATCCCGGAGACACGCTGGCGCTGAACGGCATAGTGCTCAAAGTGGGCTCGACGACCCAGACGGTCTCTGTGTCCAGCACAGCGGCGGGGATTCCGCTGGACGACGGACAGCTAAGCTCGACGATTTCTTCCAGAGACCTGAGCCGGCTCTCGATTGTGGGCCGCGACGCCACGGAATTAGAACGGATTCTGCCCGGATTCGCCATCCGTAACCAGAGCTCGACCAATGCGGCGCCTGATTTTTCGCAGGTCGAGGTCGGTCAGCCGACGCCGTACGCCTCAAATGGCGCGCCGGTGGCCGGCATCACGATCAAGCTGGACGGCGCCAACCTGACCGACGCCGGCAACTTTGGAGCCAACCTGCAGAACATCGACGATTCGTTTGTGAGCGAAGTGCAGGTGCAGACCTCGAATTTCGGCGCCGACCAGTCGAACGGCCCGGTTGTGATCAGCGGCATCACGAAATCCGGCACGGCCCAGTTGCACGGGTCGCTGTATACCTACGCGCGCACCTATCAACTGAACGCCAATGACTGGCTGGCGAATCACGACGGCATCGCGCGGCCAGACGATCGCTTTGTGTATCCCGGAGGTACGATCAGCGGCCCCGTTCCGTTCACGCACAAAAAGCTGACCTACTTTGCCGGCGCCGAGTACGACGCGCAGCGCAATGTGTATGCGTATGGCAGTTCAGGCAGCGCCATCATCCACGCGCTGGTGCCGACGCCGGCGATGCGGGCGGGGGATTTCAGCGCCAATGCGCTGGCCCAATTCCTTGGGCCGATGCTTACCAATCCCAACTACGCTACGTTCAACACCCCGCCAACTGTCGGCGATGACGGATCGACACTGGCCAATGGCAGCATCGCCGCGTTTCTGAATCCCGGCGCCATGGCCCTGGTGGACCACACCTTGCCGCTGCCGACGCGCCAGCAGACCGGGGCGGACGGCTTCAACTACGACCAGCTCAATCTGGTGAACAACAATGTCAGTCAGTTTGTAGGGCGGCTCGATTACGACGTCAATCCGCGTAACCACGCGTTTGTTCGCTACAGCTTCGAGAAGGGCAGACAGGGCGAGCCGATGATTCCGTACTACTCGCCGTTCGCCTCCAGCGTGATGGGCGCCGTGAACACGCCGGGCTATGGCGTGAACAACGATACCTGGGTGAACAGCGCGGCGGCCAACTATGTAAAAATCTTTTCGCCGACGCTGACCAACGAACTGTACGCCACCATCACCTCTTTCCTGGAGTCCTTCGACGCCCGGCGCATTGCCGATCTGCAGAAGTCCGCGATCAATTATCCGTATAACGGCGCTTTCAATAACAACGATACGCAGTACCCGCAGTTGGGAACCTATACGACCTACGGCGGTCTGCCGCTGGGCTTGTGGCCCGATTACTCCACCAATCCGCTGGCGCTAAAAAAATTGCAGCCCAACATCGGCGACAACCTGACCAAGGTCTGGGGTAAACACACGGTCAAGGTCGGATTCTTCATGCAGCGCACGAAGAACGATCAGACCGCGACCAATCCCTCCACCAACGGCATCATTCAGGACTACTACTACGGCCCGGCGGGGGCGCAGTTCCACGACTACAATGGCACCTACCCCGACGGTTCGCCGGCCTACGGCAATGCGCACTTCAACAGTGGCAATGCCCTGGCGAATTTCTTCGAGGGCCAGATTCAGGACTGGCACCAGCAAAATTTCAATCCATATACCAACCTGCACTTCTGGGATACGGACGTGTACGGCCAGGACACGTGGCGCGTCACCTCGAATTTCGATCTTACCTTTGGCGTCCGCCTTGCTAAGCTGAGCGCATGGCAGGATTCGAATGGACTGGGCGCAGCCATCTGGAACCCCGACCTGTACAACTCCACCTACAATGCGACGACCAATCCCCTGCCCGGCCTAACCTGGCACGCTGACACGCCTTCGGTACCCGACTCCGGCACCGGCAATCCGCCGCTCTATTTCCAGCCGCGGGTCGGTTTCGCGGTGGATGTCTTCAAAAATGGAAGAACCGTGATCCGTGGCGGCATCGGCAGCTATCGCTTCCACGACTCGGTCACCGATGTGACCAACATGTTTGCCGAGGCAGAAAACGTCCGCTACACGGACCTGGAAGGCTTTGGCGACAATACTCTGGAAGGCGTCAACACTCTCCACTTGAATCCGTACACCTACGGAAACACCGGAGTGGGGAGTACTGAGACCTACATCGCGCCCACCACGGTTTATGGGTTCGATCCGAAGGATAACAAGGAGCCGATCACCAATAACTACAGCCTCAGCGTTGCCCAGAGTATGCAGGGCAACTGGATTCTGCAGGTGTCTTATGTAGGCAACAACAGCAACTCTTTGATGGACAACGGAACCACCCAGCCGGTGGTCCTGGATAACATCAACGCCATCCCCATCGGTTACCTGTTCACGCCGGCTGCCGCTGCCGCCATCGATGCGGAGGCTCCGGGAGCCTGCGATCCGACTGGATGCACACCTGCCCAGGCTGGAAGTCTCGACACGCTTTACAACTACACCGGCGACAAGTCAATACAGGAAGCGCGGCCGTATAACAGGTACGGTCAGATTCTGGTGCCGGAGCACAACACTTACGCGAACTACAACGGTCTGCAAATCGAAGCCATTAAGCAAGCCGGCAAGTTCAACTTCAACGCCAACTACACCTTCTCCAAGGCTCTGGGAATCCTCGGTTCCTCGGCCGACTTCGACTGGACGGCCGGCATGGACCCATTCCACCTCTCGAATAACTATGGCCCGATGAACTTCGACCGCTCGCAAGTGCTGAACCTCAGCTACTCCTATCAGACGGGCGTGTTTACCCGGCAGCGCATGTTGGGCGGCGTCATCAACCGCTGGCTGATCTCCGGAATTACTAACATCCAGAGCGGGCCCAACATGCAAACCGGCGTCAGCGCATCTCCTGATTATTACGTTCAAGGCAACATAGGGCAGGGGGCCGGAGCGTATGCCGTCGAAAACACGACGATTCTCGGCACCCCGGATGTGAGCCTGCAACCTGTGCTGAAGTGCAATCCCGCTTCCAACCTGGGTTCACACCAATACCTCAACCCGTCCTGCTTTGCGCTGCCGGCAACGGGAACGAACGGACAGTACATTGAGCCCTACGCGCACGGGCCGGCGTTCTTTGACACCGACCTAACCGTAGCCAAGGGCTTCAGCCTGGGCGAAGGCAGGATGCTGAACCTCCGCATCGCTGGATTCAACTTCCTGAACCATGCGCTGAACAGCTTCGGCACGGGATATGCTTCGCAGACGACACTGCAACTCAGCGACACGTCAGCGAACGCTACGCCCACCAGCGCCACCTACAGTCCGACTGAAGACTTCGGCTCAGCGCCACTCAAGCTGGGCCGGAGGCTGATGGAAGTCTCGGCAAACTATACCTTCTGATAACCGGGGAGGGGGGCTGTTTTCGGCCCCCCTCCCACACCCGGCCGGGCGTAGCAGAGGACCAAGGTTCTCATGAGGAAGCGCGGGGTGCTTTTTGCGCCACTGGCGCCAGACGATTTCGGGCGATAGCTGAAGCGCCGGCAACGGCTCATCGAGATTGTGGTATTGGGGGATCTTTGTTGCGATTTGTTGTTGTGATGCTGCTGTTTTCTCTCGCCGGTATCTCACCGTTCGCCCAGCCCGGACCGGACCGCAGCTTTCCGGTCGTCATTCGTGGAGTCACGAGCGTAACGCCCCTCCCTGACGGTATCGACATCCGGGCAGGAGCAGCGCGTGAGAAGATTGTTGCCCTCCGCAATGGCATTCTCCGCTTCCGCGTCAGCCGCACAGATACGCTGCCAGAGGATGCCTCCTGGGCCGTTTTGGCCGGGGCTCGTCACAGCCAGGCCGCTGCCCGGCCCATTACGACGGTGGATTTCGTTGGCTTTGCGACGAAGCGTCTGCGCGTGGAAGTCGACCGCCGCACCATGGAAGTGACCGTTCTCGACGCCGATGGCCGCGTCCTCCAGCAGGATGCCCGGCCGATCTGCTACTGGGGCAACTCTTTCCGTATCGACAAAGTGATGCCCGCCAACGAACACTTCTTCGGACTCGGGGACAAGACCGGGCCCCTTGACCGGCGCAATGAAGCGTTTACTCTCTGGAATACGGACGCATACCGCTTTCAGGAATCGACCGATCCAATCTACAAGTCGATTCCGTTCTTTATCACGTACCAAGCCGGAGCGGCCGCCGGCGTTCTGCTGGACAATACCTGGCGCAGCTCTTTCGATTTCGGCAAAGAGTCGCGCAACAGTTATTCCTTCGGCGCCGAGAACGGCCCTATCGACTACTACCTGATGTATGGTCCATCTCCTCAAAAGGTAGTGGAGGAATATGCCTGGCTCACAGGCAAGCCGCCGCTGCCGCCGCTTTGGTCGCTGGGCTTTCAGCAGTCGCGCTACAGCTACATGTCCCAGTCGAAGGTGCTGGCCGTGGCGAGGCGGCTTCGGGCGGACCATATTCCGGCGGACGCCATTTATCTCGATATCGATTACCAGGAAAAGGACCGGCCCTTCACCATCGACCGCAGCCGCTTTCCGGACCTTGCCGGGATGATCGCAAAACTCGCCGCTGAACATTTTCATGTAGTCGCCATTGCCGACCTGCACATCGCAAAGGTTCCGGGCTATTATCCCTATGACAATGGCGTGGCCAACGACGATTTCGTGAAGAATCCGGACGGCTCGGTCTACACGGGTGTGGTCTGGCCGGGTCCCAGTGTCTTTCCGGACTTTACCCGCCGGCAGACGCGGCGCTGGTTTGGCTCGTTATACAAAAAACTTTACGGCATGGGAGTTTCGGGCTTCTGGGACGACATGAACGAGCCCTCCATCTTCAACTCTCCGGCGGGAACCATGCCGCTCGACGTGGTGCACCGCATCGACGAGCCCGGCTTTCGCTCACGGACCGCTACCCACGCTGAGATCCATAACGTTTACGGCATGGAGAACTCTCGCGCCACCTTCGATGGGCTGAAGCTGCTCAAGCCCGATCAACGTCCTTTTGTGCTGACGCGCGCCACCTACGCGGGAGGCCAACGATACGCTGCCACCTGGACTGGCGACAACAGCAGCACCTGGAATCATCTCCGCATGACCACCCCTATGCTTGAGAACCTGGGCCTGAGCGGCTTCGCTTTTGCCGGAGCGGATGTGGGCGGCTTTGCCGGCTCGCCGACAATGAATCTGCTGACGAAGTGGATCGAGATCGGAGCCTTTCAGCCCATCGACCGCGATCACACCGAAAAGGGCACCCAGCCGCAGGAGCCGTGGGTTGGCGGACCAGCCCAGGAGGCGATCCGGCGGCGGTACATCGATACGCGGTATCGGTTGATGCCCTATATCTACACGCTTGCCGACCAGGCATCCCGCACGGGCTTGCCGATGATACGCCCGCTGTTTCTGGAGTTTCCCGATGCGGCCGCGGATCGTCACCCTCTCGACATCGATCCCGAAGCGTCTTCAGAGTTCCTGTTGGGGCCGGACCTGCTGATTGCGCCGGCCCCCTTTTCCGACCAGATCGATGAGTATGAGGTCGAGTTTCCTTCCTCGGACTGGTACGACTTCTGGACGGGCGGCAAGGTCCACGATCCTGCGCCGCGCTCGGCGCCGAACCCCGTGCTGCCGCCTGACCCGGCCCGTCTGGTTCCGCTCACGACGCACGTGCATCCGTCGCTCGCCGGCCTGCCCGTTTACGTTCGCGGCGGGACGATTCTGCCGATGCAACCGCTGGTGCAGAGCACCGGAGAAACGCCGGATGGTCCGCTTACGCTGCGCGCGTACGCCGGCAATCCTGGAGAAGGCAGGCCGTGCGGCGGCAGCCTCTATCTCGATGACGGCATCACCGAGGCGTATCGGCATGGCGATTTTCTGCGCATGAAATTCACCTGCCGGTTTGAGGCGGACGCACTGCAAATCGACATCGGAGCCCATGAAGGCGCCTATCCGGCATGGTGGAAGAGCATTCAAGTGAAGATCTACGGGTGGAACGCCGGACAACGGAACTTTCGGGTGAACGGGAACACGGTCGCGGCTGTGGAGTGCGGCCGCGCTCTCTGCATCACAATTCCTGATGACGGCCGGGGCATGGAGATAACCGCGAGGTAATGCCAAAATCCGGAGTTGGACTCCTGCTTCGGTCTATAAAACCTCTGCACAGGCCCGGGATTTTTCAAAGGCAAAGCGGCACAACAGTTGAACCTAAAAAAACGAACAGGCATTGGTCCGAGGCCGGGACGGCAGAAGAGCCGGATTTACCTCTAAAAAAATAGGCTATATCAGGAGTTCTGAACTTCGGATTCTCCTCTGACACTCTTCAGCTACCTCGCCAGAGACTTCAAAGAGAGGCCGTCCAGGCGGGGACGGCCTCTCTTTTGCCGGCTCGGTTGCGCAACGTCTCAGAGGCGGAAGTAGAGGCCGATCATCGGCTCCGCCGTGTGCGTAAAGGCGCCGGTTGATGTGTAGAGGGTGGTGAGATTGGGCGCCTTGTAGAGATTGCCCCGGTATTGCAGACGCAGGCCGATGTGCGGCAGAAGCCCCCAGTCGAGTCCGGCGCCATAGACATAAACCGCCCGCTTCGAGCTTGTGGTGTTGCTTTGGCCGCCGGTTGGCTCGTTCAACAAAAGCCCCACGCCCAGCACGCCGAAGGGACGCAGGTTCGCAACGTGGATGGAAGGCACCCAGTCACCGGTGATCTCATGCGCGTTGGCGGAGTTGGAGGGGCTTTCCTGGACGCCGTTGCCGGTTTGCGCTCCGCTGAAGGCGCCATACAGGCTGAGAGCGAGTAAATGAGACTTCTTCTCCCATCGTAAACAGTGACTTCAACCAGGGGTGAGCAACCATGACAAAGCACAACGCGGAAAATGAGCGGATCAAGCGCAAATACTTCGCCTACTTGAAGGAAGCCA
>JAJYZC010000017.1 GCA_021800255.1 Acidobacteriota bacterium | reverse complement strand
TGAATCTGCTCAAGCAGGACAAAACCTGCAAACTCGGCGTCCACGGCAAACGGCTCACTGCTGCCTGGGATCACCCCTACCTGTTACGCCTGCTCGGAGTGGAGAATTAAGATGCGTTTGCCCTGCCGGCGCCGGTTCGCATCCAAGGTTTCATTGGCATGATGGCGTATCCTGTTAGCTGCCCCCAGTCGAGAGGTTTCATGAAGCCCTCGCGCGCCGCCGTTTGCTCTTTTGCCGTTCTCTTTTGCTTAAGCTGTCTGAACGGCTGCTCGGGATCCTCCAGCAGCACGCCGCCGCCCGCCGCGCCCTCCATCTCCAGCTTCACCGCCAGCTCCTCCGCCATCACGGCTGGCGCGTCCGCCAGCCTGACCGGAACCTTCGCCAACGGCACGGGCGTCATCACCCCCGGTAACCTCTCTGCCACCAGCGGCATGGCGGTTACCGTAACGCCCACCAACACCACCACCTACACTCTCACCGTCACCAACTCCGCCGGAACCGCCGTCACGGCCACAACCACGGTCACCGTCGATCCCGCCTCATCCATATCGAGCTTTGCCGCCAACCCCGCGACCATCACCGCAGGCAACTCCACCAGCCTGACCGCGAACTTTGCCGATGGAACCGGCGTCATTACCCCCGGCAACCTCACCGTCACCAGCGGAGTTCCAGTGAGCGTTTCGCCGCCGGCCACCACCACCTACACTCTCACCGTCACCAATTCGCTGGGAGCCCAAGTCACCGCTTCCGCCACAGTAACCGTCGTGCCTGCGCCCGTAATCACTTCCTTCATCGCCGGCCCAACCTCCATCGCTGCGGGCGAAATCTCCACCCTCACCGGCGCATTTGCCAACGGCACTGCGGTCATTACTCCCGGCAGCCTTTCCGCCACCAGCGGCATGGCCGTTCCTGTGAAGCCCTCTGCCAGCACCAACTACACCCTCACCGTCACCAACGCCGCCGGCGACGCGGTCACCGCCTCGGCCTCGGTCACTGTATCGTCCGCGCTCTCGGCCACCGAAGACAAATTAGGCGTCAATATCGGCTGGGTTACCGACTGGGACCCCGAGCAGATGTTCGCTGACGCCATGAAACAGGCGCGCAAGTTCGGCAGCGTTTCCGCGCCCTACGACGAAACCGCCAGCGTGGACGCCCAGGGCTGGCCCACCCAGGACGCCGGCGTCATGGTCATCTCCCTGACCGCCAACACCCTCAACCAGAGCGCCTGGATGGACGGCAATTACGCGCTCTCCTTCACCGGCCAGGCCGACGTGCAGGCCTGGGACGATCCGGACGTCAGCGCCGGCCCTGTCAGCTACGACAGCTCCACGAATACCAGCACCGCTACGGTAACCGTTAAGCCCGGTTTTCAGCAGGTCGCGCTCGTCTTCACCAACACCAAGCGCACCCCATCGAGCTCGCTGGACACCGGCATCACCAATGTCTCGCTGATGCGCCCCATGATTGACGGCTCGCCGCATCCGCCCGGGACCCTGTTCACCGACCGTTTTCTCAACCGCCTGAAATACTTCAGCGCCCTGCGCATGATGGACTATCTCTTTACCAATAGCTCTACCGAGACGGTCTGGAGCGGCCGCGCCATTCCCGCCGACGCCAGCCAGCAGGAGGTCCCGCCCGACGCTTCCCAAAACGTCGATCCTCAGTACGTCACCGGCGGCTGCTATGAGTACGCCATTCAGCTTGCCAACCAGACTGGCAAGGACCTCTGGCTCACCATTCCCCACCTCGCCTTCGGCGGCACCTACCAGTTCACTTCCACCACTTGGGCCACCAACCTGGCTCTCCTGCTCAAATACGGCTCTGACGCCAGCGGCAATCCCTACACCGGCCCCAACGGCTCCTCCGGCTCGAACCCTCAGCCCGCCTCCGGTCCCGTTAACCCTCCGCTCAATTCCGGCCTCCACGTCTACATCGAGTGGTCCAACGAGTTCTTCAACGCCGCCAACAGCCAGAACGCATGGATTCAGCAGCAGGCGGAAGCGGCCATCGCCGCCCATGACCCCGACCTCGACTGGGACGGCGACACCAACGTCTCCGACCTGGAGTGGCGCATTAACGCCAAGGGCGTCATGCTCATCGCCAACGCCTTCGCCAGCGTCTTCGGCTCCTCAGAGTTCGGCTCCGTCTACCGGCCCATCTACGCCGGCCAGCTCGCCAACTCCGGAACCTACTCCGGCCTCGGCTATCTGCAAAGCCAGCACGGCGGCGCCAACCAGTACGTCTGGGCCGTCGCCGGAGCGCCCTACGTCGATTTCAGCGGCGACACCGCCGGCAACACTCTCACCGCGCAAGAGATCATCACCGGCATGCAGGCTTATCAGACGGATTACATCGATACCTGGGACGCCGCCCTGGACTCTATTGCGAACCAATATGCGCTCCAGGGCGGCATGATCGCCTACGAGGGCGGCCAAGGCGCGCAGAACCAGACCGCGGGCGCAGTTGCCGCCCAAACCCTGCCTGCGATGCGCGGCATCACCACCACGGACCTCGACACCTGGTTCACGCAGGGCGGAGAAATTTTCTTCTATTACAAGCTCTGCTCGGCCGATACTTGGGGCCTCGATGAAAACATCAGCTACGACATCGATGCCGACACCGGCTACTCTTCCGACCCGGCAAGCTCGACCGAACAATACCCCAAATGGGGCGCTATCAAGCAGGTCGCCACTCTCGGCCAGTAGCACCCCGCCCGCCGGCTACTTCACCGGCTTTGCCCGCCCCACCTGCGTGGCCGCCGTGGTGTAGAGACGGCAGTCGCTGGTGGTCTCCTTGAAGCGAAAGTAGGGGTGGAAGAAGAAAAGAGCATTCGCATTGCCGCTGCCTTCGGCCAGATCGTTGAGCCACACGCCGTCGGGCTGCTCATGGTTGTGAATGTGCACCCACAATCCCTTGTGAATGTTGGCCAGCAGGCCGCCGCCGAGCTTTAGGTCGGTCACTGACTTCACGTTGAAGTCGATGACCTCGCCGGTTTGCTCGTCGATGGAGACCGTCCCACGCATCGCCTTGGCGAATCGCTGGTACAGGTTTCGGGCATGGAACTTGGGGTTGGGCACGATGTCGTAATCGAGGACTCTGCGTCCGTTCTCGATCTCGCGGCGCCCGTTGGTGAGCATCATGGCCGCGAGTAACTCGTCGGCCTGCTCCTCCTGCTTGCCGGTTTCCTTCCGAGCCGCGGCCTGGTTCGAATATTGGATTGTCTCTTTCATCACTTGCTTGTTTTGCTTCTTCTCCTCGCCGGGCGAAAGGGCCTTGCCGTTCTTCGAGAGGATGCGCTCGATGGGAATGCCGTTGACGTAAAACTGATCCATGACGACTGTACTGGTCTTCTTGACGTTCCCGCGCTTGTCCGTTTCGGTCTCCACATCGGTTACACGGCAGTTGTAACGCTCCTGCTCGGCAGCCAGCTTCTTTTCGTTGGCCAGGGCGCGCGCATGCAGCTCCGCGGGATCGGGCAGGGGCGCGTTGAGTGCGGATGCCTGCGCAGCTCCATTTGCGCGCGTCTTTGCGGGAGCCTGCGTAAAAGCCTGCGCTGAAAAAAGAGAGGCGGCGATGAAAGGAAGAAGTAAAAAAATGCCTGTACGCATAGAAAGCATTTCTCTCTTGCCGGTTACGGAGTCAGGGTAGCATGGCCGCGGACGGACTCGGTAGGCGGCCATTCGGTTGGACAGGGCGCAGGCGTAAAGGGCTGCAGCGTTCCCGCCCATGCCTTCGGGGAGTTGCGCGGACGAGAATGAGCGCACTCCCACCTGGGGTTGCGGGCTGACGCCTCTTCCGTCCTACTTGTAGACCTCGGGGATGAAGTTCTGCTCCTGGATGGGCGGGCGAACGTACTTCGATTTCCCGATGGGAGGCAGCTTCAGCGGCTCCGGCGTGAGGTCGCGGTAGGGAATCATGGCAAGCAGATGGCGGATGACGTTTAGCCGCGCCGCCTTCTTGTCTTCGGCGTTGACCACGTACCAGGGCACCTGGCGCGTGTCGGTCACCGCGAACATCTCGTCCTTGGCGCGCGAGTAGTCGGCCCAGTGCTTGCGCGACTCCAGGTCCATGGGGCTCAGCTTCCAGCGTTTGGTGGGCTTGTGCATCCGGTCCTGGAAGCGGCGCTCCTGCTCCTCGTCGGAGACCGAGAACCAGTACTTGATGAGCACGATGCCGGAGCGAACTAACATGCGCTCGAACTCCGGGCAGCTCTGCATGAAGTCCTGATACTCGTGCTCCGTGCAAAAGCCCATCACCCGCTCTACACCGGCGCGGTTATACCAACTGCGGTCGAACAGCACCATCTCTCCGGCCGCGGGAAGATGAGCGACGTAACGCTGGAAGTACCACTGCGTCTTTTCGCGCTCCGTGGGCGTGGCCAGTGCGGCCACGCGGCAGACGCGCGGGTTCAGCGACTCGGTGATGCGCTTGATGGCCCCGCCCTTGCCCGCGGCGTCACGGCCCTCAAACAGAACCACCACGCGCAGACCCTCGTGGCGAATCCACTCCTGGAGCTTGACCAGCTCGACTTGCAGGCGGCGCAGTTCGCGTTCGTAGTTACAGTCCTTATCCAGCCGGAGAGGGGTTATGTTAACCGGCGTGGCCGGGCCATCGGCGGTCCGCGCCGCCTGCGGCTTTTCTAACAGCGTCCCGTTGCCCCCGGCAGCGCCGTGGTTGCGGCCGTTCTTATTTCCCATGCGTCTTTCCTCCCGATTCCACCCCACGAACGAGACCTGCCGCTGAGGCATCCGGCTGTACGCGCCCCGAAAGGAAACCCGGTAATTCTTCTATCGGCAGGGCGGGGCGAGGCGTTACCGGGCAGGGAGCGCGGAGCAAATCCATATAAAACCAGCATCATTTGATGTAGAATGATATGCATGGAGGGTTCCATGAGAACCACACTTGCCCTCGACGACGAGTTGGTGAGTACGGCCCAGGAGTTGACGGGGGTAGCAGAGAAAACGGCATTGGTTCGCGCGGGTCTGAGAGCGCTGATTGAGCGCGAGAGCGCGCGCAGGTTGGCGGCGCTGGGAGGCATCGCTCCCGATTTCCCCAATATTCCACGGCGGAAGGTGAGCAGGAATGATTCTGGCGGACACCAGCGTTTGGATTGATCATTTTCGCTCCCCTGACGCGGAATTGCAGAGGCAGCTCAACAGAGACGAAATCGTGATGCACCCATTCGTAGCCGGAGAACTGGCGCTGGGGCCTTTGCCGGAACGGAAAAGGCTGCTGGTCTATCTGGATCATCTACCCCAACTGGGGACGGCAAACCAGGATGAAGTGCGGCAGATGATCGAGGCTCGTTCTCTTCACAATCGGGGGATCGGGTTGATCGACGCGCATTTAATCGCGTCCGTACTGATCAACGCGGGCACGCAACTATGGACCAGGGACAGGAGCTTGAGAAAAATTGCCAGAGGACTCAGCATCCTGGCCGGTTTGCCCTAAGAGGATTCCGCCCCAGGCATTCGAATCCGCTCAACCCCATCGGCCGTTTCTGAGTTTCCCCTACGGTTCGTGCTCGCCAAAGACGACCGCCGTAAAGCGGAAGATGTCGGTGTTCTCGTCCTTCCAGCAATTGGCGCCCAATCCCGCTTTTGCGCAGGTCCCCTCAAGGAATCGCTGGCGGTCCCAGTGCTGCTCCACCGGAACCTGGGGCAGAAGCAGGCCCTCGTGGCGGCCGTTCTTGATGAGCAGCCCATCGCGGCCGACTTGGATCTCCTCGGCGCCGGCGGCGCGCCGCAGCGGCGAGAGCACGGAGATCTCATAGCGAAGCTGGGGCAGCTCGGCGGCTGTGACGGGCGGAAAGCGTGGGTCGCGCGTGGCGGCCAGCGCAGCCGTATCGCGCACCGTCATGTAAAGCGGCTCGACAGGCGAGGTGTAACCGATGCAGCCGCGCAGATGGCCGCTTTCCGTGATCGTGACAAAGGCGCCGTACTCGCGGTTGAGAGTTTCGCTGGCGGGAACTTCAGGCATGTAAGGGCGTTTTTCGCGCACCACTGACTCGACCGACTTGCGCGCCACCGCCAGCAGCTCGGCCTTTTCCTGGCCGGTGAGCGAAAAAGGCGCTTCGGCGGCGGCGGCGTGAGGCGCCTTCACAAACAGATCGGCGCTATAACCCACAACCCGCGAGCGGTCGCCGGAGGTGTCGCCGGAGTTGAGGTACTTGAGGACCCTGGCCTGGTTTGCGCCCATGCGCTCGGCGGCGATCATGGCGGCCACGATGGGACCGCCGCCGCAGGCCTCCCAAACGCGGGCCTGGAAGTTACGGGACATGCTGAAGTAATCCCACCCGGCGAGCGCCTGAAGAGTCTTGTGGTCGATGGATTCGGCTTCCGCATAGGAGTGGTAGTGCGAGAGGTCGGAGCTGGCCAGAATCAGCGTGTCGCCGCCGTCGATCAGCTTAGCCAGGGCCACGCCCAGGGCGCGGCTGCTCTCGTAGCTTTGGCTGCCCATGATGATGGGCGCCAGTTCGAAGTTGCCCAGGACGGTTTCGAGCCAGGGCAGTTGCACCTCAATGGCGTGCTCGGCCCCGGCTAAGGTCGGAGTATGACCTTTCTCGGAGAGCTCGATAGTCGGGCTTATCTTCGCTAACTCGCGCGCGAACTCTTTGTCCACGGGAACCACGCCGAGGGGCGTCGCGTAGGCGTCGCCGTCGTAGACCGAGGTGAAACCGAAGGCCACGAAGTGAGAGGGCGCAATCACAACCACGCGCGAGTACTTGCGGCCTTTGAGGGCCGCATAGGTGCAGGCGGCGACCGGGCCGGAGTACGGGTAGCCGGCGTGAGGCGCGACCGCAGCTAGGATCGGACCCTCCAACGGCGGCAGCGTCACCCCCGCCAGCATCTCCTCAATCATCGCCGAAAGCGCCTTGGGATCAGAGGGATAGAAGCCGCCGGCCACCGCCGCCGGCCGTACCTTTTGCGGTTCGCCGGCGCGCGTGAAGATGGGCGCCGCGGCCAGGAACGCGATGCATTGATCCATCTGCCATGCCATGGTGGACCTCCTCTTGGCTTTTGATCGGTCAAACCATTGAGGGCCCTCGGATGCGCGTCAGCCTTCGGGATGGAGGGTGCGGCCGAACGGCGCTATGCCGGCGGTGACCATGAGTATCCGGCTGGCCGTAAAGACGATGCGGCCATCGCTTTGCCGCGCACCTGAGACGCCACGCGCGCTATGCGCCGGCGCGCCGCCGATGTAAACATACTGCAATTCTGCGCCGCCAGCAATGGCCGGGCGCTGAGAACGGCTCCGCGCCGGGCGGCTGCTTCCTTCAACTGTCCCATTCCATGCCATGCCCATAGCTCAGGCTGGGTTCAACCGCCGTCTGGGACCAGTCGCTCCGCGAACCTGTACAGCCATTGACAAAGCGCATTCCAGATGTACATCTTTCGTGTTATTTCTGCGGCTTCTCATTCTAGCGGCGCGGTATGATGCCAGCATACGTTTGTCATCGCGCAATTGATCCCATAGCGTTCACAGGAGGGTCAGTCCGCGCAGGAATAAGCAACGGCCCCAGCCTCGCGTTCACAAGCGATCGGATTGTTTCCCCATTGGAGTACTGAGGAAGTATTAGCCTTAAACCCTCACACGGAGCCTTGCATGAGCCGCATACCGGATCGAACTGCCTATCCAGAGGTTCGGGGCCGACCTTCCTGCCCGCTCACAGCCGCTGTGCGGCGGCCCGCGCCCGGGCGAAGCTGGCGTTGGATAGCTTGCCTGGCGGCTCTCGCACTGGCGGCCAGTGGGGCGCAGGCGCAAAACGTCTTTCCGGCGCAGGCGGTTGGGAGCACCTCCGGCGAGCAAAGCATTCAGGTTACGTCACCCAACGGCGGTACAGTGCAGACCGTGGAGGTGCTCACGCTAGGCGCCTCCGGCAAGGACTTCGCCGCGGGTCTGGGCGCCTCCACCTGCCCAGGCGCTTCGCTTTCGGCGAACGGAAAGTGCACGCAATGGGTGACCTTCACGCCTGCTGCGCCCGGCCTGCGCATGGGCGCGGTGGTGCTGCTGGACAGCAGCAACAACGTCTTGGGAACGGCTTATCTCCTGGGCGCCGGATCGGGCGGGTTGGGCGTGCTGGCGCCGGGCAACCTGCTTCCAGTGGCCGGACAGGATGGCCTCTACACCGCTGTGGACGATGGCAAGCTGGCTACCAGCGCCGAGCTTTACCTGCCTACCAGCGTGGCGGTGGACGGGAACGGAAACATCTATATCGCCGACAGCGCGCACAACCGTATTCGCATGGTCTGCTCTAAAAACCCTCCCGCCTTCGTGACTACCTGCAATGGCGCCGGTTACATCACCACGATCGCCGGCAACGGCAATCCCGCCTACACGGGTGACGGGGGCGCTGCAGCCAGCGCGACTTTGAACACGCCCAGCGGCGTGGCCCTTGACGGCGCGGGCAATCTCTACATCGCCGACACTGGCAACAATGTCATCCGCGTCATCACCGCCGCGACGGGCGTAATCTCCACCATCGCCGGCAATTCCGCCGAGACCGTCTGCGCCGGCAAAACAGATCCCGTGGGCGATGGCTGCCCGGCCACCCAGGCCACGCTTAACCAGCCTAACGGGGTCACCCTCGACGGCGCCGGTAACCTCTACATCGCCGACACCTACAACCAGCGCATCCGCGAGGCTGCCGCTTCTACGGGCATCATCACCACCATTGCCGGTGATGGTTACACCAACGCGAACGGAACCGGCGGCTATACCGGCGATGGCGGGTTAGCCACGGCGGCTGAACTTAACTATCCCTATGCAGTCGCCTTCGATCCCTCTGGCAACATGTATATTCCCGACTCAGCCAACAACCGCATTCGAGAAGTCGTGGCCGTTGGCGGCGTCATTACTTCGGCCAGCACCATCACCACCTTTGCCGGCAACGGCACGGCGGGCTACACCGGCGACGGCGGGGCGGCCGCCAGCGCGGAATTGTATTCGCCCTCCGGCGTCGCGGTCGACGCCGCCGGCAACGTCTACATCGCCGACACCCAAAATGCCGCCATTCGCAAGGTGAACGCCGCTACCGGCGACATCTCCACCCTAGCCGTGAACGGCAAAGGCGACTACTACTCGAACGGCGCGTTCGTGAAGCCGGAGGCGCTCTACGGCCCCATCGGACTCCTTTGGGATGGCGGCGGGAATCTCTATGTAGCCGACACGCTCGACATGGTGGTGCGCGAGATCGAGGGCAACTTTATCGCCTTGGATTACACCACCGCGGTCCGCCAAGGGTCAAAATCTACGCCCATCGACCAGACCATCGAAAATGACGGCAACGTCCCGCTCGATCTGACGGCCATCACGCCCGACGCGAACTCTGCCGTGGACGCTTCGACAACTTGCAACACTAACACGCCCTACCTGGGCGTGGCCTCCGATTGCACCATTGCCGCGGTCTTTGCGCCCACGGTCTCCGGCAATCCCCTCGACGCCAATATCGACGTAGCCGAAGACGCCCAGCCGGGTTCTCCCGGCGTTGTTGCGCCCAACTCCCCGCTCGACATCCTGCTGGTGGGCGACGCACTGGCCGTCAATTCGACCACTACCGTCGTGACCTCCACTCCCAATCCCTCCGGCTTCGGGCAGAGTGTCACTTTCACGGTCACGGTAACCACGGGCGCGGGGACAGGGAACCTGACGGGGACGGTGAGCATCACTGACACCTTTAACGGGGCCACGGCGACGCTGGCATCGGGATTGACCCTTACGCTCAACTCGGCCGGGGATACGGGCACAGCCACCTTCGCCATCTCCACGCTGGCCGCCGGCAGCCACACCATCGTAGCCTCTTACAACAACGCCAACGATCCGGCCCATTTCTCCAGCAAGTCCACCGACAACGGCGTTGCCCCACTGATTCAAACCGTGGAAGAAGGCACGGTAACTACGCTCTCATCGAGCGCCAATCCCTCCGCCGTAGGCCAAAACGTGACCTTTAAGGCAACCGTGGCCGCCAACAGCGCGGGCGGCGGCGTTACTCCGGACGGCACGGTCACCTTCTCGTGGGGAACTACTGCGCAGACAGAAACGCTGAACGCCGGGCAGGCAACGTACTCCACGGCGGCGCTGCCCAGCGGACTCACCACCATCACCGCCTCCTATAGCGGCGACACCGCCAACGACATCCTGGGCAGTGAAGGCACGCTGTCCCAGGACGTGCAAGCGTCCGATACCATTGCCGTAACCTCCACCCTGAACCCATCGAACTACGGCCAGCCGGTCACCTTTACCGCAACCATCTCCTCCACCGCCACGCAGGCGGCTACGGGCACAGTGGACTTCCTCGATAACGGCAAATCCATCGGAACGGGAACGCTCTCCGGCAACCCGGCAGCCGCTACATTCACCACATCCTCACTCGTCGTGGGCACGCATCCCATCACCGTGAGCTACGCGGGCGACTCCTACAACGCCGCCGCCACCTCCTTGCCGCCGCTCAGCCAGGTTGTAAATGAGACCCAGACCGCGACGACCATCTCCGCCGCGCCTGCGCCGGGCATCGCCGGGACGCCAGAGACCATTACGGCCACCGTAAAGGTCATTGCGGGCGCAGCCACAGTCACCGGCACGGTTACCTTCACCTCGGGAACCACGACCTTGGGCACGGCCAATCTGAACACCGCGACTGAAACAGCCGCCATCCAACCAGTTCTGGCGCCTGGAACCTACCAGATCGTAGCCACCTACTCTGGCGACTCGAACGACCAGGGCAGCGCCTCCGCCCCGCAGGCGCTCACCGTCAACCAAGCCACGACTGAAACCACGGTCAGCGCCTCGCCCAACCCGGCTCTGGTCTTGCAGGCTGTCACCTTTACCGCCAAGGTTACGGGCAACGGCGCCACGCCTACCGGCACGGTAACCTTCATGGAGGGAACCACGACGCTGGGCACGGCAACGCTCAGCGGAGGAGCGGCGAGCTATACCGACACGGCTGGGCTGGCGGCGGGCAGTTACCAGATCACAGCCGTCTATAGCGGCGACGCTGACAACGCAGCCAGCACATCGTCTTCCTATGCGCTGACGGTCGGAGCCATTCCCACCACCACTGACCTGGGCAGCACGACCAGCTCAGGCTCGAATCCACAGGTGATCCTGGTAGCCACGGTTCTTAACGGCGCTGCCGGCCCCAAACCCACGGGTACGGTAACCTTCAAAAGCGGATCCACCACACTCGGCTCAGCTACGCTTGATGCCAACGGAGTGGCGACGCTGACTCCCAACCTGAACGCTGGCACGAATTACACCATTACCGCCTCCTATAGCGGCGATCCCGATCACAGTCCGTCCACCTCGCAGCCCATCAATATCTCCGGCACGGCCACCGGCTTCAATCTCACCGTCACGCCCGCCGCCGTAACTATGGCCACTCAGCAGAACGCTACAGTCACCGTGACCCTGACCTCGAACGGCAGCTTCACTGACACCATCGGGCTGGGTTGCGCCTCGCTCCCCAACGGAGTCAACTGTCACTTTTCCAGCCCCAGCGTAAAACTGCCCGCCAACGGCACGGCCCAGGCGCAACTGACCATCGACACCAACAACCCTCTCGGCGGAGGCTCGACGGCCATGAACCGCCGCTCGGGCGGAAGCATCACTCTTACACCCAGCGGAGGAGAACTTGTCCGCGTGGGTCCCGACCTCGCCGGTCTGTTCCTGCCCTTCGGCGCTTTCTTCGGCTGGCTCTTCTGGCGGCTGCGCCGGCGCAGTGCGGGCTTCCTTACGATGGTGCTGGCGCTGGCTCTCACGGCCGGCGCGATGCTGGCCTCCGGTTGCAGCGGCTTCAGCATGGGCAGTGCGGCGCCGGGCAACTATACGATTCAGGTAACCGGCACGGGCGAGAACAGCAACGTGATTCACTACCAGAACGTCTCGCTGACAATTACGCAATAGCGCCGGGATCGCGAGCCGCCGCGGGTGGTTCAGGAGAGCGATGAGGGATTTCCGTGATTTTTGGGGGCTGAGAAGCGCCCGGCCAGACCGGCTGATGCTGGCGGCCGCGGCTTTGGCGGTCAGCTTGGCTTTGCCCGGCGCGGTGCGGGCCCAAGTGGCCCCGTCGGCGGAGGCCGGCGGTTCCATCCTCTCCGTTGGCGTCATGGGCTCCGGTTTCTATCTTCAATATGGCCAGCACAAGATGGCCGGCATTACAGCCTTTGTCGACGCCGACGCCAAGAGCCGCATCGGCATCGAGGCTGAAGCGCACTGGCTGGAGTTCCACCAGACCCAGAATGTCCACGCCGAAATCTACTCCATCGGCCCGCGCTATCACTTCGATCTGGGCCGTTTCGAGCCTTACGCCAAGGGCTTAATCGGATTTGGCGACTTCAATTTTCCCTATAACGACGGTTACGGCCGTTACCTGGTTCTCACTGCGGGGGGTGGGCTGGACTACGTTCTCAATAGCAGAATTCACATCCGCATGCCCGACTTCGAGTACCAGGCGTGGCCCCAGTTCAGCTTTGGAGCCACGAGCACCCAAGTCATGAGCACCGCCGGAGTCAGCGCGGGCATCCGCGTGCGCATCTTCTGATGGGCTGCGCCACAGGCGCGCTTTCTGGCCTGATAAGATGACTTCCCTTTACTTCGCTGCTCCTATGCCCCTGCGCTTCGAGCACTTGTTGACGAGCTCGGCGGCGTGCGTTCGCCCTGCGCGGCAGGAGCATCGGCCGGGGCGGAAGGCGCCTTGGCCGGAGAACCAGAAGAAGCGGGCGGAGCCGGAGCAGGCGTAGCTGGCGTTTTCGGAGCCGCAGTGGAAGGCGTGGCCGAACCTGCGTGCGCTTTGGCTGAAGAACCAGATGGCGCTGAAGAGCCGGGTGAAGCTGGCGGCGCCGTTGCGCCCGGAGCAGACGGCGCGGCAGCCGCTTTCGCGGGCCCGTTAACCGTTTTGCCCGATGCGCTGGACGGATTCCCTTGCGTACTCGATGAAGCGGCCGGAACAGTGGATGGATTTGCCGACGCTTCTGCGGCGCTGGATGCAACTGATGGCGCGTTCGACGCGGCCGTTTGAGCGGCTGGCGCCGCCGTCGCTGCCGCCACCGGCAGCAACGGTGGCGGGTAAGTAACCGCCAAGGTAAGCCTCTGCACCGTCTTGGGGTCGTCGCGCAGCTTCACATACAACACGCCGCCGATGGGGTGAGGCACCTGGATCTCGGTTCCCGTAAACTCGAGCGGGACCTCGGTGGGCGTATTGAAATCTTGAGTAGCGGCGATGGAATCGGCCAGGAAAAGATCGGTTCCGCTCAATGTACACGGCTCGGCCAGCGCACGGGGACAGCGCAACTTGTCGAAGCTGGGCAGCCGCACCAGCGTTCCCAACGGGACCCACTTGCCGGCTACGCCATCGGCCGACACGGCGCGCACCTGTAGCGGACCAAAGGCCGAGGGACCGAAGCACTTGAGCGGTTTTAACTCACCCACTGCGGTTCTCGCGTCTTCCAGCATCAGACCGCCGTCGGCGAAGCTCAGCATGGAGTGAAGGCTCGAATTTGCCACCGCGACTTCCACCTTCTCGTCGAGAGGGAAGTTGACCGGCGTCTCCGACTGTAGAAAGAAAACCAGTTGGCGGTTGACAGGCAGATCGTTGGGGCTGCCGAACTCAACCGGCATAGGCGCACCTGAAGCGCCGGCTTGCACTCCCTCGCTGAGCAGCGTGATTTCAGGCCTTGGCGGATTGACGGTGACCGGCACGTTGAGCCGGCGACCGTCTTTCAACTCAACCACTGCGGTGTAACTCACTCCCGGTTCCAGGCTGGAAGTGGATTGGGCAGCTTTGAGAACAAGTTGGTCTAAATTCCCCGCCCGGCCCAGCGCAGACGGCCGGAGCGCAATGCCAGCCAGCGAAGCCTTTGCCACTTCGTCCAGCCGCGTGCCTTTGAGCAGCGCCTCCGCATCGCCGGCATTCAGGGTCAGCCCCTCAAGCGACGCGGCGACTGCGTAGGCGGTCATCTCGATCCGGTCCGGCTGGCGCAGACCATACTGATAGACCTCCAGACGCACCGGCCCCGGAGCCGCGTTCTTCAAAGGCACCGTCACGGCAAGCGAATCGGGCGTGAGAGACTTCCAGGCGAGATTCACGGCGTGCCCTTTGCCGGCCAGCTCCTTCACCTTTTCGACGCACAAGGCGCTTTCGCCTTTGAGTTGGACCGGGTCGGCGCGCCCTACTACCAGCGCCGACACATCTCCAGAGGCCACAGCCCACTTGTCTGGCCGCGCGGAAAATAGTTCGTAACGCGGCCCCTCCCAATCGTCAAAGCCCCATTTGCCGTGGACTATGGCAGTCAATTCTCCCGCCGGCAGGCGCGGCATGGCACCCTCAGGCACGATCCCTCCCTTGACCGGGTCGGCCTGCACGGGCACATCCACGGCATTTTCCCTCGAGCCGCCTTGGGCCGTGATCTGCAGCGTCAGATCGTGCGCATAGGTCGTGGCGAATGCCAGCGGCGCTCCCTCGGCAGGCAACACCAGGCCGGGTTTCAGCGCGCAAAAACTGTTCTCCGGGTTCACTGGCCGCAACGGCTCCGGCTGCGTCGGCCCGATAGGCGGCAGCGCCACCACCACCACCGATTTGGGATTGCTAAACGAGGGCGGCATGTTCAGCCGCAGGTTGAGCGAGTCAGCCGATGGAAGGGCCAGAGCGGGGATGTACTGGTAGTGCGCCGTGTGCATGGAGCCGAGGATTTTGACCATATCCACGACTGCGCCCACATAGGGGCTGTAGGCGCCTCCGCCGGCCATAGACGAGTAGCTGAGCTGGTTTACCATGTCCAGCGCATTTCCGTTGGCTAACTGGTCCACCAGCGACTGCGCATTCGAATCGTTCAGCACCATCCCTTCCGAGTTCTGAGACAGGCAGGCGGCCTGCTCGTCGCTGGGCTTCGAGAAACAGGCTTCGTTGATCTTGATGCCCAGGCTCCGGGCTGCCATCTGGGTGCGCGCTTGCAAATCTTCGGGATTGGCTTGCGAGGTGACCCTCACATCGTTCAGATAGGCTTCCAGCCGCATCCGCTCCCAACTCGCCGCCTGCAGATCCTGAGCTGCGCGCACGAACGATCCCGGCTGATTCTCGACGGTTTTGCGCAAAGTGCTGAAGCCGCCGCCCGTCGCTGGGGCTAAAAACACAAGCGCCTGCTCGGCGCCCGCGGGCACATTCACAAAAAATCCCTCTTCCCGTACCCTCCGCGTCCAAGTCTCCACTTCTGTGAACCATTTCGACGGAGGCGGGTTTGTGGGTCCGCGCAGGAAGGCCACCACCAGCACAAATCGCTCCGCCTGGCTCACCGGCAGTTCGGGATGAATCCACAGCCGGTCGCCGGGCAGCAGGTTGGGCGCTTCGGAGATGGGCAGGGTTACCGCACCTCGTTTGACTTGCACATCCACCTTCGGCCCGCTGAGGTCAAAGGCCGGGCTGGCGAACAACAAGGTTGAAGCCGCGCAATATATACAGCACAACAGGATTAGGCGCAAACAGCCACGCATATATCTCTACTATTGTACGATCCCAACCACTGTAAGTGAGCAGCCGGAATGGCGGTCATACCATTCCATCAAAACCAGTTTCTTGCGCGGCGGCCCTCGCGCACAGTTTTTCCTGGGTGCGAAATCGCTTCTTTTTGATAGACTATGCGCAGTTTGTTCGATTCCGCGCTAACCTAACATTCCCTCCGATGGAAAATGAAAAAGCCCCGGATGCGGAATAGATAGCGGAGATCGGTTCTTGTCACCTGCGGGCTGGGTGTATAGAATGTATTTACTTTCGTTGATCCTAGAGAAGCCGTCGTCATTGATTCTAAAACGGTAAGCACCCACTTGTGCGGGACGAGATAGAGGCACAAATATGCGCAGATTGTAAAAGAGAAGGCTCAAGCTATTGCTCTCGCGCCTTGGATGCCTGAATCGGGCGGGCGGAGGGCCGGTACTTTCCCAGAATGCTGTGTTTCTTTTGCGTTGGTGAGTCAGGATTCAGGCCTCTGCGATAGCGAGTGGGGTTTCGATGCTCTACCTTGACGCGAACATGACGCGGACGGTCGCTTATGGCATGGTCAAGGGGAATACATACCGAAGGGAGGAGGCTGATCTGGATCCGCCCTCTGGAGCAGGCGCCAACGGATGACTGTGGCCGTTCGGCATGGGCGGAGTGGGCGGCGCGCGTGAACTTCGTGTGCATATCGAATTCAGATTTATGCCCTGAAACTGGGTTGCACCCAGTGCGCCGGGCATCTCCTCAGCCCGGCCCCGAGACCGGCTACAAGGAAGACGCACCATGAATTGCATAAGATGAAACGGCCTATGGAGAGAAAGAGATGAGACCGGCTAGACCTATACATGGCAACCTCGATGGCGGTAACCTGACCATCCCGGACGCAGAAGAAGTTATTGAAGAAGCGTTAAATGAACTGGCATACTCTCAGGATCCAGGCTTGGCTCGGGCGCTGCAATTTCTCGCGCCTCCAGGGTATCGGGCCATCGTGGAACTATGCAGCGAGAACGGGCGCAGCAAGCGCCGTAACGCCTCAGCCGACACATGGTCGCCGGAAGAAGACGAAGTGCGCATCTACTTCGAGCGTGTGAGTGACGGAGAACCGTCTTCGCGTCCCGCCCGCACCCAGCGCACGCCGATTCCACCGCGCACGGCCTATGAGGAAGACGACGCGCAGGAAGCCGTTTTGCCCGCCGACATGGACACCCGCGTGAAAGAGCTGTGCACTGCGCTGGCAGAAGCCGAGCGCGGCGGTCACGCCTTTATCGCTCTCAAATGGTTCCGCGACTCGTTCCTGCCCCGTAAAGCCTACCGCTGGAATCAACACCCGGAGACCCGCCAATCCGTATTGGCTGAGGCCATCCAACGCGGCGTGGTGCTTACCAGTAAGATCGCCAACCCCAAAACCCCCACCTATCCCACCACCACGATCCGTCTCAACCGTGCCGAGGCCGGCATTCCTGAAGAGGCGCAACGATTCCATCCCGTGTCGATGCAAGGCGAGACCATCGCCAAAACCGTCGAGGAAGAACGGGGTGATGAGTGAACTCTTACTTCATTGAGACCACGGCTTTCGCCAAGCTCTTTGTGCAGGAGCCGGGCACCGATGCGCTCATCCGCCTTTTGGAGGCCGTCGAGGATCATCGCAAGCTGATCTCGTCCGCCTCACCCCTCGAGGTCTACGCCTCCATACGTCAGCGCGAGCGCGCGGGAGACCTTGCCCCGGATGATGCGACGTCGGCGCTCGGCTCGCTGCGCCAGGAGTCGGCCCGCATGGTCCAGCAGCCGCTCAACCCCGCTGTCCTGGAGATCGCGCGCCAACTGCTGGACCGCACCACCCTGCGTTGGCCCGCGGCCGTGCAACTGGGCTCCGCGCTCGCCGCAGGCGACATGTTTCCGGGCACAAGCATTACCTTCGTTTCTGCCTCGCCTTCGCTCCTGGAAGCGGCCAAAAAAGAGGGCTTGGAAACCATTGATCCCACCACGCAAGCACCCGCAGAGGCCAAGGAACAGGCCGAACCGCTCGCCGAGCGCGCATAGGCAGCCCGCAACGCCCTGCCGGCAGCCCGAATTTGAGTCGAGGCCCCTTACTCCGCCGCTGCCCGTCCAACCTCCACGATCATGAAGCTGCCCGGCTTCATGCGCGGCCACCGCATGGGAACTCCGGGCGCCGCCGGCTCGAACTCCGCCGCGGGCATATAGATGGTATTCGTGGCGGGATCAACCGCCATGGTCCGTGCGCCTCTGTGCGTCCTCACTACCTGTTCCACCGCATACTTTCCGCCCTCTTTACCTACCACGGTCAGCGTCCCGTCGAAACAGCTCGCGAAGGCCTGCGCCCCGTCGAGCGTGACAGCGTCGTTCACCGCCCCGATGGGCAGCGCCGCCAGAATCTTGCCGTTATCCGCGTCCATCACGATCAGCTTTTGCGGATTGCGGCAGCCGATGAAAAGTGTGTGCGTCTTCGCGTCCAGCGCCAATCCCGTCGGATGCCCGCCGGGCGCCGTGGGCCAGCGCGCGATCACCCTCCGAGTCCTCAAATCCACCACCGCCAGCAGGCTCTTGTCTACCAGGTTTACATACACCTTCCCGTTGTCGCCGGCGGCCAAAAACTCGGGCTTTCCGCCCAGGGCGATCTTCTCCACCTGGCCGTTCTTGGGATCGATATTGGGGTTGAAGACCATCAGCGTTGCGCCGTCGCCGGAAACGGCCACGATGCGATTCATCGCCTTGTCGTAGATAATGCCGTCGGAATCGGGCATGGTGGCCAGCCGGCCGATCACTTTATAGGTCGTCAGATTGAAAACGATAATCCCTCCGCTGCCGCCGCCGTCGGTGATAAAACCCCGGTTCAGCGCCGGCACCAGGGCCGTGCCATGCGACCGTATCTGGCCCGGAATGTCGCCCACGACTTTTCCAGTTACCGTGTCAATCACATCAGTGTGGGTGGTGCGGGTTACAAACAGCCGATGCGTCTGCGCATCGACGAGCGCATAGTCCCACCCGCCAGCTCCCCCGATGTGCACCGTCTTCTTCACTTCCCACTTCGACTGAGCCGCCGCCGCAAGCGCGCCGGCCAGCAACAACGCTGCCCCCAGCAGCATCGCAACCGCGAATCGCATCTTTCGCATCTTCGCTCCTCCTTGGTGAATTGAATCGATAACAAAAACCATAGCACAGCGCCGGTGGAGATTGGAGAATGCGCCGCGCTCGCAACTCCGTTCCACCTTGTCGGTTATGATTTCCGAATGCAGGCAGAGTTTTTTCCCGGCTCCGGGGTGGGTCTATGACCACCTCCGCGCCTGGCGCGCCCGGCGCCCAATCCGGCTTGCGCAAGACCATGGGCTTCTGGGATGTGCTGCTGTTCAACATCGCCACCGTCCTCGGCCCGCGCTGGATCGCCGCGGCCGGCCATAACGGCCCATCGTCCATCAGCCTCTGGGTCATCGCCGCCGTGTTCTTTTTTGTCCCCGGCGCGCTGGTCATCAACGAGCTGTCGTCACGCTTTCCTGAGGAGGGCGGCCTCTACGCTTGGGCGCGTGACGCCTTCGGCCCCTTTCACGGCTTCATCGCCGGCTGGACCTACTGGATCTACACCGTCTTCTACTTTCCCGGCCTGCTTTTGGCCAGCGCGTCGATGTCGGCTTATATCGTGGCCGGGCGCGGCGCCGCGCTCTCCCAGGACCGCGCCTTTCAGCTCTGGGTCTCGCTGGCCCTGCTGGTGGCCGCGGTGGTGCTCAACATCGTCGGCCTCAACGTCGGCAAGTGGCTCCAGAACGCGGGCGGCGTGGGCACCTACGCGCCGCTGCTCATCCTCACCGGCGTGGCCGCAGTCGTGACCTTGCGCCACGGCTCGGTGACGCACTTCACCCTTCACGATATGCTGCCCACGTGGGACTGGAACACCGTCAACTTCTGGTCCCAGATCGCCTTCGCCTTCACCGGCCTGGAATTGGTCGCGGCCATGAGCGAGGAGGTCCGCGACCCGCGCCGCACCCTGCCTCGCGCTGTCTTCGGCGCCGGCGCGCTCATCGCTCTCATGTACATCGCCGGAACCTTCGCCGTGCTGGCGCTGGCGCCCGCCGCAGCCATTGACCCCCAGGCCGGCGTCTTTCACGCCATCACCATCGGCTCGGTGGCCCTGCGCCTCGGCTTCCTCGGCATTCTCGCGGCCGTTCTGGTCACCGCCGGCAACGCCGGCGGCGTGGGCTCGACCGTCGCCGGCATCGCCCGTGTTCCCTTCGTCGTCGGCATCGACCGCTATCTGCCCTCGGCCTTCGGCAAAATCCATCCCCGCTGGAAGACGCCTTATGTTTCCATCCTCGTCCAGGCCGTCCTCTCCGGCGCCATCCTGCTCATCAGCCAGATCAACGAGACCACCCTCGGCGCCTACCAGTTCCTCATCGACGCCGCCATCATCCTCTACTTCATTCCCTTCCTCTATATGTTCGCCGCAGTCATCAAGCTGGCGCGGCGCCCGGACCGCAAAACGAATCCGCAAGCCGTCCTAATCCCCGGCGGGATTGCGGGCGTGTGGATCTGCGGCGGCCTGGGATTCCTGGTTGTGCTGATTGGGATTCTGGTCTCACTCGTGCCGCCCGGCGGCTCCGGCAGCAAGCTCGCCTTCGAGCTCAAGCTGGTGGCGGGTACCGCCGTCTCCATCCTGCTCGGCCTCATGCTCTATTGGCGCGGCGCGCGGATAAAGTTCAATGGGACTTGACTCTGATCTGTTTGGGCGAGTGCACCAGGTAACCTCCTCCAGCACTTGCTCCCGGGAGGTCGCTCCGTTAGCCTTTTGGCATGTCCAAATATCTGACAGACGCGCAGATACTGAAAGCACAGCACGAATTGACCATCCTCTTTGCCTTACCTTTCGCAACAGAACTGTTCGGAACGGCTTGGGAGCAGATACTCGCAGAGGTCAAAGGAGGGGTTTGGACCGGGAAACGGGATAATCGTCCAAATCCTGACTTATATGTGATGATCGGAGAGAAGCGAGTCAATTATTCGGTCAAATGCGAACGAATAAGAGCAACGCGGATACGCCCCTCCGCCAAGGATTTTCTGGGAGAAACGATGGACTTCATCGTAGCCCGCCCCAAAGTGGATGAACTACTCACAACAGGTAATACGATCGTTAACATGGACGCAACTGCCCTGGGATCGCTTGTCCTCAAGTACTATAACGAGCAGATTGTCAGAAGATACGAGTGGAATGTGCTGTCATTTATGGTGCCTGTGAGCACCGGGGAGTTCATCTACTGGGAAGAATCCCCGCCGCGGGAATACGATCCGTCAGAATACTGGTGGAAAGATACCGGCAAGGCCGCCGGATCGAATAGAAATATTGCAGGATATCCAATCTCCGTTGCTAGAGAGGGTCCGCTGCCGGCCTCAATGTTCCGATGGACATCAGGAGGGAAGCAATTCTACATTGTCTACAGAATTCCGGAAAGCGCGGACATATTCTCGGTCGAGAGAGTGACGCTGACCTCTGATGAGCTATGGTCGGCGATTGAAGCAAAGCTCCATCAAAAAAAAGCGAAACAAGGTCTGCCAAAAGCCACTTGAGCTAATTTCCTGCCCACTCTTCGACCGCCCTTTTAAATTCTGTAAAATCCATAATCGGGTGATGTGTCGTAACGCACCGCGCTACCCATTCACTGTAAAGTCTGCGAACATCAAGTTCCGCTTCACGGTTCACATGCAGAAATTCAGTTGTCAGCCGATCTGCCCCCATTTCTTTAAGATATGCATCGAGCTGCATCTTTGCTTGAAAGGGCGGTACAGTAACACTAACTTCGACATCCGGCTTTAAACAGTGCAGAACCAAATCGCACCCCGGTGTGTTCTCACTCACAAACTGTTTGAATGTTCCGTGCTGCTTATCAAAGATATCTGCTTTCACTATTCGAAACCCGGCATCAGCGATTGCCTTATTCAAAACCCTCCAGATTTCACTGGAATTATTCATAAAGACCAAGAGCATCCATCGACCAGGGCGCAACACTCGATATGCTTCGCGCAGCGACTTCAGCATCAGTGCGGAGTATTCTTTCGTTCCTTTACCCTGCACACGATTAATAATTGCCTCATCCTTAGTTTCGGTGAATCTATTGAGCCAAGTTTCCCAAAGAATGTTCATCTCGCTGTAATTGATATACGAACCGAACGGGGGGTCAGTAAAGATGATGTCAACAGAGTTGTCAGGCAGATAATCGAGGGAGGTTGCCGAGTTCTGTATCACCGAGCACTTTCCGGTAAAGCATCCGGCTGTCGTCTCAAGATGGTCTTGAATACTGCGTGCCTTTCGTGCAAATGTTACAAACACATTTGCTTCGTTAGAGATGAAGGGAACATTGAAGCGCGCAGTGTTCCCGCTTCCTCCCCAAAAGCGGAATTCTGAGAGGCGGGTTACCCTTTGATAAAGCGATGTGAAAACAAAACCTAATTGCGCCGCGATTTCGGGATTCTCTACGCGATGAATCGTTTTCCATAGATGGCTCATGGCCGTTAGGTTACGAGGCGTATAAAATCGGTCGATACGGTCCAGCCCGTGTTTGGCAGGCTGCCGTAAATTAACACCGTTTGGAAGAGGAAAGTCCGGTATAAAGCTGGATGCGAGCGGAGCCGCTGTCTCAAGGGACAATATCTTCTCCAGATCGTTTTGATTTAGGGCCGCCTCGCATTGTACAGACCTGCAGCATTTATAGCCAACCAGCACGGGCACGCTGATTGTTCTCTTAAGCCGTGATTTGTTGAGGCGGGTGTGACAGTGGGGACAATCGATTTCCGACAGAATTTTATGTTCCTTTACTGTCGCGCCATAGCTTCTGCAAACGTCCCACAGCAGGAACTCATAATCACATTTCGAGCAAAGCACCTTGTACGACCATACGGTATAAAGCACTTCAGTGTCCCGGCCGCATTCCCGGCATGATGTCGTGTAGAGCATCTTTCTTAATGTGTCATTCTCTTCCAGGATCCTCTCAACAGCGGCCTCAAAAAGGAGAGGATCGACATTTGCGACAAATCTGTTGGCAATGAAACAAGCAGCCGGCGACAATTCGTTTAGAATGCAGTCGTACCCATTGGAAACAGAAGCAACGCCCGTCATCCCACTCCCTGCGAATATGTCAAGCACTAGTCCCCCGGACGGCAGATAGTGCTTTAACAGTTCGGCAATGCCCTGCGGCGGCACTTTGGTATGGTACGTGTGAGCGTCATACGTATAGGTGTTTTTGCCAGCGGACATGCCCTCCGATGGAGGGCGATTCGTCGAGTCCGCCGGTTCCCGATGACGAAGCAGAATTTCTGTTAATAGTTCGGGATGGCCATAGAAGTTACCATGCGTCAGTCTGTCTAAAAGAGGCGGCAGCGGTTCTTCGGCTAGGCTGACTTCGATCTTCGGATCTAAAAGTGGAAGAGACCGCAATCTCCGCGCTCCGTGCGATGCGAATGTGGTCATTTGGCCCAGAGATGTAAGCTCCCCTCCAGAGACGGCAGAGGCATAGAGCTGGAGAATCTTTGCGGACTGTGCCGGACTCGGTTTGCTCGCACCGCGTTCCCATCGATTGATTGACACGAACGAAACACCCAGTGTTCGGGCCAGTTTTTCCTGACTTAAACCGTGTTTTGAGCGGATGAATGTCAGGGCCGTTGGAATTGCAATCTGCATGGGCCTAGTATACGCACCTTTATAAAGCGGCGTACAAATAAAGTTCGCTTACTATTCGCGTCTCCTAAAATGGATCAACTTTCCTGAAGGGGTTGGCATGCTCGACCGCCACCGTGTCTTGCCTGCCCAGTCCCGCGATCAGCCGCGCGGCTATTATTCACAGCCGGTGTTCAGCGGATAGGGAAGTTATACGCCAGGCCGAAGGAGACGATGGGATAGAAGCGCAGGGGGTCGAGGTCGCTCTTGTACTTGGCGATCTGCGCATTGAGGTTCGCATTCAGCGGCGCATCGCCCACTACATTCTGGCAGCCCACGGTACCCTGAGGATTGGTGCAGACCTGACCCGATGTGAGCGCCGTGCGCAATGCCGTAATCTAGGCGCATGGCCATTGGAGACCGCAAGCCGGCAAAGATTGCTTATCTGCGCCGCCGCCTGCTGGAGTGGTACAAGCGCAACTGCCGCGATCTGCCCTGGCGGAAGAGCCGCGACCCGTATGCCATCTGGGTCTCCGAGATCATGCTGCAGCAGACGCGCGTGGCCGCAGTGGTCGAACGCTACCGCGTCTTTATGGCGCGTTTTCCCACACTGGCCGCGCTGGCATTGGCACACGAAGATCAAGTGCTGGCGCTATGGAGCGGCCTGGGCTACTACCGGCGCGCGCGCATGTTGCACAAAGCGGCGCAATTTGTGGCTGGCCGCCACCAGGGAAATTTGCCGGCGACGGTTGAGGAGCTGCGCGCGCTGCCTGGCGTCGGCGCTTATACTGCCGCCGCTATCGCCAGCATCGCTCACGGCGAGCGCGTGCCGGTGGTGGACGGCAACGTGGAGCGGGTCTTATGCCGGCTGGCAGGCTGGCAGATGGGCAGCCGCAAAGGCGGCGCCGCGTTGAAGCGCAAAATCGGCGAGTTGGCCGCGCTGCTTGTCGATCCCGATCTGCCCGGCGAGTTCAATCAGGCTCTTATGGAGTTAGGCGCAACCGTCTGTTTACCCCGCAATCCGCGCTGCCAGGCCTGTCCGGTGCGGCGCGTATGCCAAACCCGCGGCGAACACAAGACTCCACCCCGGCCCGCGATGCTCAGCCGCGAGGTTGCACACGCGCTCTCTGTGCGCAGCGGCCGGAATGCGCGCAAACCGCGTGGTCTCGTCCACCGCGAGGTGCTGCTGGAGCAGCGCCCAGCCTCGCTCACCGTCATGCCCGGCCTCTGGGAGCTGCCACTGCTGCGCGACTCTGCCGTTCCCCAGGAACATCTGCGCATGACCCTCCGCCACGCCATCATGCAGGTGAACTACGACGTGCGCATCCGCACCGTCTTTGAAGGCGACGTAGAGAGGATGACGATACCCGGCGGCCAGCGGCGCTGGGTTCCGCTGCGCGCAGCCGCTGAGATGCCGCTCACCGGCCTTACCCGCAAGGTGCTCGCCCGCGCCCGTCTGCTGCCCGCCGCGCCGTTGAAAACGATTGCTCCCCAGCGCCAGCCAAACTTGCGCTGAGAACCGCTTGCGGCGTTTTAGAGCGCGTTTGAGATGCAGCTCCTCCACGCTCCGGTGCGCAAATCTCAATAATAGTCCGCGCAGCTCATGTAATAACCGCACTGCATGCAGACCAGCTTGCAGCGGCGGCCGGTGAGCCGGAATCCGCAATTCGGGCATACCTGGCTGTGGTGTTCCGCCGGAGACGCGCCGGCTTGCTGGCCGGCCGCCTCACCATGCGAGACGTTCGACCCAGCATTCGGGGCAAAATCGGGAGCAGAAGCCTGCGGTCTCTCAGGCGACATGCCCGACAGATTAGCATAGAAGTGAGGCGGCTGGGCGCGCTTCATCACAGACAGCCGCCTGATGGATCCGCTTTTTTAAGCAGCGCCTCGCTTCCCTACAGTGGCGCACCCGGCAATCACAATTCGAACCCCAGGATTCTTGAATCCCCTAAGGAGGAACTTATGGCAAGCAAGGCAAGTGCAGTTTGGACAGGTTCACTGAAGGAAGGCAAAGGCACGATCTCAACGGCGACGGGAGTGCTGAAGGACGCCAACTATTCGTTCGCCACGCGCTTTGAAGGCGCAGCCGCCGGCACTACTCCGGAGGAGATGATCGCGGCGGCGCACGCCAGTTGCTTCTCCATGGCGTTGGGCGCCCAGTTAGGCGGCGCGGGTCTGACACCCACCAGGATCGAGACACACGCGGCCGTCACCCTGGCGAAGACCGACGGAGGCTTCGCGGTGACCAAGATCGCGCTCACCACCACGGCCAACGTTCCCGGCGCCAGCAAAGAGGTCTTCGACAAGGCGGCGGCCGACGCTAAGACCGGCTGCCCAATCTCGAAGCTCTTCGCCAACAATACCGAGATCACCCTCGACGCCAAGCTCGTGTAATGCGGCATGCGCCTGCCCCGGCCGGGGCGCAAGGTCCCGGCCGGCGGCTTCGGCGTGGCGCTTGACCCCATCGAACATCACCGGATAGCCGCCGGCGCCACCTTTCCCGGACTCGAGTCGAGACGAACGCTTCCTTCCTGCGCAGCGATTGTGAAATGTACGATGGAACTTATGCCCCAGTTTGAAGCTGGCCAGACGCTGCTGATCGACGCCGACGATACGCTGTGGGAAAACAACATCTACTTCGAGCGCGCCATCGCGGCTTTCATCAGCTATCTGAATCACCACGAGTATTCGCCTGCTGAGGTACGCGCGGCGCTGAACGCCGTGGAGCGGGAGACGATTCTAGCTCACGGGTACGGGCTAACCAGCTTTACACGCTCGCTAGTGACCTGCTTTGAGCGGCTGAGCCCCGCGCCGGTGACCGAAGAAAAGGCGGAGCGGGTTCTCGGCTTCGCGCGCTCCATCGCTGAGCAGGAGATCGAGCTGCTGCCGGGCGTGGCCGAGACCCTGGCCGAGCTGGCGCGCCGGCACCGGCTGATCCTGATGACCAAGGGCAACCGCGCGGAACAGGCGGACAAGCTGGCGCGCTCCGGATTGGGCGCGCACTTCTCCGCGGTCGAAATTGTGGCGGAAAAGGACCCGCCGGCTTATCGCGAGGTGATGGCGCGGCACGCGCTCGCGCCGCACACAAGCTGGATGATCGGCAACAGCCCCAAGAGCGACATCAATCCGGCGCTGGCAGCTGGGCTGAACGCAGTGTTTCTCTTCCACAAAGACACCTGGGTGCTGGAGCACGCGGAGCTGGACGCGGCGCCCCATGGGCAGCGGCTGATCGAGCTGGATGCATTTGTGAAGCTGAGAGAGATATTTTGAGATGCAGAGAAGACAGCTTACGGCAAAACCAGGGTCTTGTGTTCTGTTGGGGTCCGGCAAGGCCGCCACTCGCTGCCGCTTGAGGCGCCTTTGCCGTCGCGTCTACGGGATACACCGGCTCTGGTTTTGCTTTAGCCGTGACGGACGAGCTGAATCTCCATGAGCGCAGACAGGACGCTCCGCATACGCGGCAGTTGCGGATAGGCGAGCGGATCGCGGCGGTTGCGCAGATCATTCCAGGCCTGCGTCAGGTTGAGCCGCAGGCTGGTCACGCGCGGGTGCGGGAACAGAGGAGGCAGCGGCCTGGGCACGACCGCGTTGAAGGCGCGGAACAGCAGGCCAGGTTCGTCGTAGCCCAATTCGATAGCTTTGCCAGTGGTTCCTCCGAGCCGGGTGTTGATCTCAAGAAAGTAGACCTTGTCTTCGGCGCTGTTCAAAAGGAGATCGAAGTGAAACGGCCCTGTCAGCCCGACGGCCTCAACAAACCTGCGCGCGGCCGTCTCCAACTGTGGAGGCAGAGGCGCCGGTTCCAGCGATGCGCTGAATCCGCGATACTTGCGATAGGCTTTGAAGAGCTGCAGCTTGAGCCACTGGCCGGTCTGCGCGCGCACACCATGCAGCACCATATTCGGTCCCAGACAGAAACGCTGCACGATGGGCGGATGAGTCCAGGCTGTAGCGTTGTAGAGGCGGCTCAATTCGTCTTGCGATGTCAGCACCTTGGCTTTGAATTTCGGCCACGCGGAGTTTAGATAACTGGGACGAATTACGGCGGGAAAGATATTGCCGGGAAGCGCGGCTGCATCTTCGGCCGTCTTCAGCGTGTAGGTAGGCAACACATTGAATCCACACTTCTCCGCAATGCGAATCTGATACCGCTTGTCCCACAGACGCTCCAGCGTGCCGGCGTCCGGCGCCAGGACCCTGCACGCAGGCTCGAAGTAGGCGCGTTTCCTCGCCAGGCACAGCAGCATCCAGTCGTCGTCGCTCACAATGGCATCCGCCTTCACCTTGTCCGCGAAGGCCATCATGATGGCCAACCCATGGACAGTACCCGCTTCGGCAATGCCTACTGAGACGCTGCCCGGCTCAATGCCGATGCGCGGACGGTGAGAGAGCGCGGCTCCTCGATTCAGATGAATCAAATGGATTTTGATGGACTTTCTCATACGTCGCGCGGTGGCCAGCATGGGAGCGCTGGCGCCCACCACCACGAGCGAGCGCACGGTGTGCGCAAGAAAAGGCAGGCAATCGGATTGCGGCAAATCGGTTTCAGGGCTGGAGAGCGGATTCGTCTCCGCCGTATCCTCGGAGAACGGCGGCCAGAGAGCACGAGGAGGGTGCTCATTCGCTATGGCGGTTAATCTTTGCATGAAGAGAATGCCCACCCGCTTCCGGAATGATCAGGAGCCAGGCCGCGGAAGCGCGTGTGGATTCAGTATCGATGCAGCCGCCAAAAAGCCGAATAGCTCTTTGCGGTTAGGCTGGATGGCGTTTCCGGCACCTCTTCGCCGGTTACTTTTGGGCGTATTGCGCGGTATAGCCGCTGCGGATGCGGCAAATGCAGCTTCTATTGAATCCGCTCGAAGCGGAAACCGGCCTCCCGCAGAGCGCCGCTGATCGCGGTGATATGCGCAGCGCCGCGGGTTTCGAGGGTGACGTCGGTGACGGTTTCGCCAAGGCTTACGCCAAAGTAGGCGCGGTTATGGATGGTTTCGACGATGTTGGCGCGTTCGCGGGCCAGAATCTGCGTGAGTGCATGCAGCGCACCGGGCCGGTCCTGAAGGTAGACGCGGATGCGCAGCAGGCGGCCATCTTTAACCAAGCCGCGCTCAATGATCTTGGCCAACAAGGTGACGTCGATGTTGCCGCCGGAGACCAGCACCACAGTGCGGCGATGGCGCAGATGAGCTTTGGATTGCACCACGGCGGCCAAAGCGGCAGCCCCAGCTCCCTCGGCCAAGGTCTTCTCTTGCTCCAGCAGCATGAGGATGGCGCTGGCGATCTCTTCATCGTCCACAGTCACAATTTCGTCCACGTAGCGCGTAACCAGTGGGAGGGTCAGGTCGCCGGCGCGGCGCACGGCAATGCCATCGGCAATGGTGGCCTCAGGCGTGAGGGTAACGGGAGCGCCGGCCTCGCGGGCGCGCAACATCGAAGGCAGCTTCTCTGATTCCACGCCAACCACGCAGATATTCGGATGCGACTCCTTGAGGACGCAGGCCATACCGGCGATGAGCCCACCCCCGCCGACGGGAACAACCACCGCCTCCATGTCAGGCACCTGTTCCAGCAATTCCAGGGCCACGGAACCTTGTCCCGAAATGACGACGGCATCATCAAAGGGATGAATCAAGGTGCGGCCCTCAGCGGTGCAGCGGCGCATGGCCTCGTCGCAGGCTTCATCGTAGTTGGCTCCGTGGAGAACAACCTCGGCGCCATAGGCGCGGGTGGCGGCGACCTTGACCAGGGGGGTGGCCAGGGGCATCACAATCTGGGCGCGGATGCCGCGCGCCGTGGCGTGGAAGGCGACGCCTTGGGCGTGGTTGCCCGCACTGGCCGCGATCACGCCGCGCTCGCACTCTGCCTTGCTGAGCGTCAGCAGCTTGTTGAGAGCGCCGCGCTCTTTGAAGGACCCCGTGCGCTGCAAGTTTTCAAGTTTCAGGTACAGTGGCAGGCCAACCAGTTCAGAAAGGGAGTGCGAGAGTTGACAGGGCGACAAGAAAACCGCATCGCCGATGCGCGAGCGCGCGGCTCGAATCGTTTCCGGGGCAACGGGTTTCAAGGGCTTCTCCTCGATCATAAGGTGCGTAAAATGCGAAAGGCCGCCAGCCGCATATACGGGTGGTGGCCTGGGTGATGCTGAACTTACGGGGGCGCTCGATCAGGCTCCATTTCCCGCGGGCAAGTTGGGACGGGTAATTCGCATGGAAGTCAGGCGAACTGCTCCCCGAAGAACTGGGGAGAAGATCGAGTTGGAGCGAAGCGGAGACATGACGCCGTGAGATGAGTAGACCAGAGGAACGGGAACACGTCAAGTTAAGACTGACTGACGGCTGTGCTTCGCAGGAACTGAAACGGGAACGCAGAATGATCCTCAGCGTGTGTTGGCAGGGGCTGTGGACAAAGGGCGGCTCCGAGCGATGCGGAACCGGCCGGGCCACACAGCAAAGGCTGCGGCCCGGTCTGTTCCGGTATGAGGAGGCCTCAGAAAGTCGTAGAGATGGTCAGCCGGAAGGTTCTGCGCGGCTCCCGGAATATATAGCGCGACCCATATGCCTGGATGGCCTGGGCATAGGTATAGTCACCATCGCCGCCAGGGGGAAACATATCGCGCGTAACTAACTCCGCCCCGCAGCTTCCCTGCTTGGGCCCTCCAGAGTTGGCGTTGCAATAAGGAGTTTCATACAAACGCAGGGGGTTATCGGCGAAGTAAATTCGGAACGGTGCGTTGATGATGGGCAGGAACGCACCCAGTTCGGCGCCAACGGACATGCGGGGTACGTAGTTGGTGCCGGAAATAACCCGGATATCCTGCTGGAACCCAACCTTGGACCCTGGGATGCCGTCCTGGCAGGCGCCGTTGTTGAAGACGGGGCAGCCGTACTGGGGCGAGGTCAGCGAGGCAAAGCCCTCAGGACTCTGCTCCAGATTCCCTCTGCTAAGGGCCATATCGAGACCGAAGTCGTCGAAGAATGAGAAGGTGAACGGTCCGACGATAGGGATACGGTACTCGAGATTGGTGGTCATATTGGTGTCGCCGCCGATAGAAGCCACGCCGTAGATGGGCAGCAGCACCTGGATGCACTGATTGTCCTCCGGATTGGTTGGATCGCGGGGGACGCACTGGCCGTCGGGGTTGAAGAGCGTGAAGTTCACCTTCGTGGGGACGTACCCATACGGTGTGGCGCCGCGCTCAATGAAGCCGCGCAAGTCGGCTTCGCCGCCGGAGTAGAAGCGTTGGTTCGGCGGAGCCACATCGCCGCCCCAGCCCGTGATCCAGCCTAACTGGACGCGCATCGCCAGCACGTTGCGCCCCGTGGGCGAGAACTTCAAGTAGTGGATGGGCATAAAGCGTTCATAAGCCACGAACGGCGCCACGTAACGCTCGTCGCCCCACAGTCCCGAAGCCTGCACCACGGCTGAGAATTCTTTGCCGGTGCGCGGCCGCAACGGGTTGCTGACGGTGTTGTATATGTAGCTCAGAGAGATGTAGCTGTTGGTGATGCCGGTTAGAGGATTCGAGCCTTGAATTCCAGACCGGAAGGCAATGGTCTGGAAGAAGGACGCCGAAGCGTTACTGAAAGCTGTAATCGTCGCCCGGCTCCACGCATAGGTGAAGCCGATGCTCTGGAAGGCGTGCCGTCTCAAGGGGTAGCTGATTGAGAAGTTCATCCCCTCGGAGGCCTGATTGTAGTTCTGGGTCAGTGATTTTTCGGCCTTGGTCAGGTTGAGCGCCAAGCCGGTGGCGGTCTTATATTGCGTGGCGGCGTTGTAGTCCGTCTTATTGTTGTAGACCTGGAAGCCTACGCTGATAGGCCGATTGTGGACGTAGGGCTGCTCGTAGCCGAACAGGAACTGGCGGCTGATGCTGCCGAGATTGGCCTGCAGACTCAGGGTTTCACCCAGTCCCAGGAAGTTGTTGGTCTGATAGTTGAGGCCGAGGAAGGCTCCGGACAGACCGCTCACACCGCCGTTCAAGCCGATAGAGTTCTTGCCCTTTTCCTTGACTTTGAGCAGCAGACTCACGGTGCCGTTTTTCGGATTCTGGTTGGCCACGGTGTCCTGGCTCACCGTGAGAGGGCTGAAATACTGTAATTGGTTGAGGCGCAGCAGGCTGAGCTTCCACAATTGGGCGTTGTAGACCTGGCCTTCCTGGAGCAGGAGTGCGCGGCGGATCACCCGGTCGCGGGTAACAGTGTTGCCCTCAAACTCGATGCGCGAAACATAGTAGCGTTTGCCCTCGTCGATGTTGATGTTGAGCGAAACGGTTTTCTTCTTCTCATTGAAGACGGGCATGGGGATGGCGGCGAAGTTGATGTAGCCCAGATCCCCATAAGCATTCTTCAGGTTCTTCAGACCTTTGCCAATCGCTGTGGCGTCGAACCAGGCGCCGTCCTTGATGGGGAAGAGTGCGCGCAGAGCCTTCACGTTTGTAACTGCCTTGTTGCCGGTGAAGGTGATGGTGCCCATCCGGTACCGGGCGCCCTCCTCAATAGGCAGCAAAATGTCGATACGCTTGCCGGTGCGGGGGCGGAAGGTAAACCAACTGAGTCCGCCTTCGTTGCGGATGACGGTTTTGGGCTGTTCGACGGCCGCATTGTAGTAGCCCTCGTCTTCGTAGGCACGGCGCACGAGCTCCGTGTCTTCCTCCAGTTTGGAGGCGTCGTAGGTGCGCGGAAACAGGTCCTCGAAGATGAGGGAATAGGGAATGCCGATGGGCCGCAGGTTCCTCATGGCGTGCAGCAGCGTGCGGGAGCGGATGTGGTAATTTCCGGTGAAGCGGATTTTGCCCACCTTCACCATCGGTCCTTCCTTGACGTTGAAGTCCACCTCCACCGACGCCGGAGGAATGGTTTTGACGACCGTCCGGATGGTGGCGAACTGGTGGCCGTGCTCGGCCTCCATCTGCTTCAATATCGTCTCCGCGCGCTTGATCTTGGTGGGATCATACTGGCTTTCCACGGTGAAATCGAAGTTCTCCTGCTTGTACCTGGTCAGGATGTCCGATTGGGTGATGCTATTCAGGCCCTTGTAGTTGATCTCGCGGATGGTGGGCTTTTCGCGGACGTAGATGTTCAGGATGATGCCTTTAACGGTGTTTTCGCGCGTAATTTTCAGATTGTCGAAGTAGCCGGTATTCCACAGGGAGTTGAAGTCGCGTTCGACGGCCGCCGGGTCATAAGTGTCGCCCGGGTGGGTGAAGAGCCGCGCCATGATGGTCTCTTTGGGAATGAGGCGGTTGCCGATGACGCGGATTTCATAGATGGTCTGCGGCTCCTGAGTCTGCGCCGCTTGGGCCAGCAGCGCCGGGGCCAGCGCCGAAGCCGTCAAGAACGCCAGCGCCAGCAGCGCCATCCTGCGCACCATGCGCGCCGCTCGCGGCGCACGGCGAATGAGGGCATGCGCCATGTTCGCTGGGCTGAGATCCTGCAGCGGACACGCTTGCTGGCGCGATCCATGGTTCGGTTTCACGGAAAGAATTTGCACACCCTCGTTATTGAGAATCTGTTCCCACCTAAAGGAAAGAATCATTATATTGCGCCGCGGCCACCCTGCCCAAACTGCCGCTTGGCCATGCCCCCCAGAAATTCCGCCGTTCCCGGAACCTTCCCGCCGCGCCAAGCCTGTATGCACCCGGTTTGGTCCACATCGCGAGCCGGCGAGCTGCCGGCGCCTGCAGCCGGCCCCACCTGCTCCGAAGGGCACATTCCCCAGTCTACCGGAACCAGGCTGGCTACAATGCCTTCTGAATCCACGCCGCGCCCGGCGGCATCTTTTAGACGAAGCACACCAGCTTATTGCGGTTCTCTGATTAGTGTAGAGTGGAACGCAGCCGCTGCGTGGCGTTTTCCTCAACGGGTACTTCCCTGGCAGGTCATCGTCCGTGGCGGGAAGAAAACGCCACAGTGCACAGGTTTCGGTACTCTACGGGGAGCGGAGAACCGCCGCAGGACGTCATTTGGCATCGAGGTTCCCCCCACATGGCAACGCCGGTGCATTCGGTTTATGCGTTTTCCGCCACCCTTCTGGATGGGCGAACGATGCACCTCGACGAGTTGCGAGGCCGGGTGCTGCTGATCGTGAATACCGCCAGCCAGTGCGGTTTTACCCCCCAATACGCGGGCCTGGAACGTCTTTATCGGACCTACAGGCAACGGGGTTTTGAGGTTTTGGGCTTCCCTTGCAACCAATTTGGCGGCCAGGAACCGGGTACGGGGGCGGAGATTATGGAATTTTGCGTCCGAAATTATGAGATCAGTTTTCCTCTTTTTGCCAAGACCGATGTAAACGGCCTCCACGCTCACCCCCTATTCCGCTTTCTCAAGGAAGAAAAACCGGGGATGTTTGGAATTTTCGGTGCGGGAAACATCCGGTGGAATTTCACCAAGTTTCTGGTGGACCGCTCGGGCGGGGTGGTGAAACGCTACGCTCCCGCTACTGAGCCAAGGAAACTGGCCGGCGCCATCGAGCGGCTGCTGGACGGCGCGTAACTGCGCAAACGAGGAAAAGCCAACCGGCGATGGCGGAGTGAATGAACGGGAAGGCCCGGCGAAGCGCCGCGCCGGGGTGCAGATGGACGTTGCGCAACAGCCGCGATAGGGCAGATTCGGAAATACTGGGAACGATTGAGAGCCGGCAAAGTGGATTTTTTCTTGAGGAAAAATCCACTCAGCAGAAGCGGTTTCGGTCTAAACCTTTTCCGAAAATGCGATAGGGCGCCGCAGTGAAGGATGTTCGCTCCCGGCCTCAAATCCCTTCGCCCATGGAAACGAACTGCTGCCTCCGCTCCCGCTCGGCGCGGTAGGCGGAGCGTTCTTTCTCTTCGGCGGCAAAAGGGGCTACCCGATGCTCGTGCGCGCCCAGCCGCGCCTCCAGCTCCTCCACGCGCGTTGAAAGCGCAATCAGCGCGTCGGAGAGCGGATCTTTGATGTCGTGAGGATCGGTGATGAGCACGCGCTGGCCATCGTGGTAGACGATGTGCGCCGGCACGCCGACCACGGTGGAGTTGGGCGGAACATCAGCCAAGACCACCGAGCCCGCCCCCACCCGTGAGTTCTCGCCCACCGTAATATTGCCCAGCAGATTGGCGTTGTTGCCGATAAAAACGTTGTCGCAGATGGTGGGGTGGCGCTTGCCGTGCTCCTTTCCGGTACCGCCCAGAGTTACGCCTTGGTACATGGTCACATCGTCGCCCACAATGGCGGTTTCGCCGATGACCACGCCGGCAGCGTGATCGATGAACAGGCGGCGGCCCAGTTGCGCGCCGGGATGAATGTCCACACCGGTAATGAAGCGGCCCGCCTGGGAGAGCACGCGCGCCGGCAGGCGCAGACGCGCGCGCCATAGCCGGTGAGCGATGCGGTGCAGCCACACCGCCCAAAGCCCCGGATAGCAGAGCAGGACCTCCAGACGCGTGCGCGCAGCCGGGTCGCGCTCCATCACGGAGCGGATGTCTTCGCGGATTCCGGAAAACAGGGACATAGGGACCAGGGACATAGGGACCAGGGACTAGGGATCAGGAAGAACTTCCAGCGCAGGCACGGAATGCTGCTTCGCTAACCCCTAAGCCCCTAGTCCCTGCCTTTCTTACGCCGTCACCGCAATCGGCTCCGGCTGCAGTGCAATGGCCTGCTGGCGCAGCGGCTCGAAGAGCACGCTCGACAGATAGCGCTCGCCGAAGTCGGGCAGCACGGCCACAATCAGCTTGCCTTTATTTTCAGGCCGCGCCGCCACTCTGAGCGCGGCGCTGGCTGCTGCGCCGGAACTGATGCCGGCAAAGATACCTTCCTCGCGCGCCAGCCGCCGCGCCATCTCGATGGACTCGTCATTGGTTACCTGCACCACCTCGTCGATGAGCTTGGTGTCGAGGATGCTGGGTACAAAGCCGGCGCCGAGGCCCTGTATCTTGTGCGGGCCGGGCTTGCCGCCGGAGAGGACCGGGCTGTCAACCGGCTCTACGGCGATGGCCTTGAACGACGGTTTCTTCGGCTTGATGTAATTCGCTACGCCGGTAATGGTGCCGCCAGTGCCTACGCCGGAGATGAGAATATCGACCAGGCCGCCGGTGTCGTCCCAGATTTCAGGGCCGGTGGTGTGCAGGTGGATGGCGGGATTGGCGGGATTGTCGAACTGCTGCAGGATATAACCGTTTGGGGTTTTGGCACGAATCTCTTCGGCCTTGGCAATAGCGCCCTTCATGCCGTTAGAGCCGGGAGTGAGCACGATCTCGGCGCCGTAGGCCAGCAGCGTGACGCGGCGCTCCAGGCTCATGGTCTCCGGCATGGTAAGGATCAGCTTGTAGCCCTTGACCGCGGCCACAAAGGCCAGCGCGATGCCGGTATTGCCGCTGGTGGGCTCGATGAGCACGGTCTTGCCGGGCGCGATCTTGCCCCTCCTTTCGGCGTCCTCGATCATGGCGAAGCCGATGCGGTCTTTCACGCTCGAGGCGGGGTTTTGGCTTTCCAGTTTGGCGGCTACGGTAGCCGGCAATCCGGCTGCAACACGGTTAAGCCGTACAAGGGGAGTGCGGCCAATGAGTTCAGTGACATTCGCGGCAATGCGCGCCATAATCAATCTCCTTTTTCCCGGTGCTATAAGCCCGGACCTCTCATGAAATGGATTTTAGGGTGACGGTGCAGCTTGTCGGTGGGAAAAGCGCGCGCGATCAGGCGCACATCGTGCATCGGAGCTGGCACCAGGACGGTGTTAGCGACATCGATGCATGAGAATAGCGTAGACCCAAGGCACGAGATCTGGCAAGGGAAAATGGAAAATCCTGATCGCTGGTGAGAATCTCCCGAATCCCGGCGCTGGTCCAGTATCGGCGCCAACGTCAATCCGCCTGACTCCCCGTCCATGCCAACGTTTCCCCTCTCGGCGCCTGCCGTTCTCCGCCTGCGCTTGGCAGCATCGCCGAAAGTCCAGCGGGAGGAAAGCCCCTGAGGCAACACCGGCATCGGTTGTGCTATAAAAAAGATGAATATGGTTTCATGTTCATCTATTGCGCCGCGGCGGATACCGCAGCAGAAACGCGGCCAGCGCCGCGTCAACGCCTTCTTGCGGGCGGCGGCTGCGGTGATTGCCGAGATGGGATATGAGCGGGCAACCATGTGCGCGATTGCCGAGCGATCCCATTCCTGCGTGGGATCGCTCTATCAGTTTTTCCCCAACAAGCTGTCCCTGGCAGAGGCGCTGCGGAACCAGTACGTCAAGACGATTGAGCAGTCCTGGATCGCGCTCGGCCGCCAGGCTGCGGGCATGACGGCCGAGGATTTTACCTCGCGGCTGGTGGAATTGCAGATTGGAATCATAAAGAATTATCCTGTTTTGCTAACGCTTCTGGATGTTCCTACGATTTCTCATGCCCGGCGCGAGCTGATCCGGACGCGCATTGCCGAGGCGCTGATCTGTCACCAGCCTCGCATGTCCAAGGCTACGGCGCTGCGCGTTGCCGCCGTCGTCCAGCAGATCAGCCGGGGATTGCTCAGCCTATACGCGCGCGCTGACGGCAACGAGGGGATAGCAATCATTCAAGAATTCAAATCAGTTTTAACAGGGTACCTGGCGCCCAAGCTGAGGGCATGAGGATTGGCATCCGCGCCCGCCAGCCGTGGGTGTCCAGGCCGGGCTCAGCGCCAGTGCAGAAGGGAGAACAGTGAGTAGTACGCGCCTCGGTTTTTGGAAAGCGGGTAGGGTGATGATCGGCATCGGCGGAATCGTTTTCAGCGCCGGCTGTGAGAAAGCGGCTGCGCCCAGGACGCCGTTTCCGCCGCCGGTCGTGGAGGTGGCCAGCGTAGTCCAAAAGAATGTTCCTGTTTCCGGCCAATGGGCAGGCACACTGGAGGGCTACGTCAACGCTCAGATTCAGCCGCAGGTCACGGGCTATCTCATCCAGCAGGACTATCGTGAAGGGTCCTACGTTCATAAAGATCAAGTTCTGTTTGAGATCGACCCGCGTCCGTTTCAAGCCGCTTTGGACCAGACGAAAGGACAACTCGCAGAGGCGGAGGCCGCGCTGGGCGAAGACACGCTGAACGTGAACCGGGACATTCCCGAAGCTCAGGCGCACGCGATCCCCGAAATGCAGCTCGAAACCGACCAGCAACAGAAGCTGGGAGCGGAAGCTGCGGTTGAGGCCGGCAAGGCGGCAGTGGAGCAGGCGCAGTTGAACCTGGGTTACACCAAGGTCCGCTCCCTGATCGGCGGAATTGCCGGGGTGACTCAGGTTCAGGTGGGGAATCTGGTCTCCCCATCGACCGTTCTCACAAGCGTTTCGCAGGTGGATCCGATCAAAGTTTATTTCGAGATCAGCGGGGATGACTGGTTGCAGATGGCTGGAAAGATCGACTCGGGTACGGTGAATTTGCCCTCCCGCGTGAAGTCCATTCCGCTTCAACTCATCCTCTCCAACGGACAGACCTACGGCTATACAGGGCGAACCCTCTTTGCCGGCCGGGCCATGAATCTGCAAACGGGAACTATAGAAATTGTTGGCGCCTTCCCGAATCCGCGACGGATTCTCCGCCCCCAGGAGACAGTGACGGTGCGCGCAGTTACGGAGGTGCTCGAAGGCGCGCTTCTGGTTCCCCAACTGGCTGTGATGCAACTGCAAGGGAGCTACCAGGTGGCGGTGGTCGGCCCCGGCAACCGCGTCAGCATCCGCAGCGTTCAGGTAGGGCCGCAGGTGGGAACCCTTTGGGTCATCACCCACGGGCTCGAACCTAACCAGCGGGTCATCGCCGTGGGCGCGGAGAAGGTGCGGACCGGAATGGTGGTCAAGCCGGAGCCCTACACTCCAGCGGCGGGGGAAAACTGAGCGATGTCTAAATTCTTTATCAACCGGCCCATCGTCGCCATAGTGATTGCTATCTTGACGGTGATTCTGGGAGTAATCACCATCCTTCGCCTTCCGGTGGCGCAATTCCCTAATATCGCTCCTCCCGAAGTCAAGATTACGACTACCTTTGTAGGCGCTGACGCGAACACGCTGGCGCAATCTGTCGCCACTCCGATCGAAGAGCAGATGAGCGGAGTGGACAACATGAACTACATGTGGTCTGTCAACGCCAACTCCACCGGCGGGATGACCATGATTGTGGACTTCGCGGTCGGGACCAATCCCGATACGGACCTGATTCTGAGCCAAATCCGCGAGACTCAGGCGGCCTATGAACTGCCTGCGCCAGTGGCGCAATATGGCGTGACCGTGCAGAAAGCGACTACCGCGCCTCTGATGCTGTTGGCGCTCTATTCTCCGCATGGCAGCCACGACGCGCAGTTTCTGGCGAATTACGCCTATATCAATCTCAATGACCCGATCACCCGCCTGCCAGGCGTGGCTAATGTTCAAATTTTCGGGTCTGGCCAATACGCAATGAGAATCTGGCTGGATCCGGCTGCGCTGGCGCGGCTGGGCATCACTGCCTCGGATGTGATCAACGCGGTGGAGGCTCAAAACACCGTGAATCCCGCCGGGCAGATCGGCGCCCAGCCAGTGCCGCCCGGCCAGCAATATACCTATTCCGTGGTAGCCCAGGGACGCCTGGTGACACCCCGGCAGTTCGGCAACATCATTATTCGCGAACAACCCAACGGCGGCGTTGTACGCCTGAAGGATGTGGCCAAGATCGAGCTGGGAACGCAGTTTTACTCGCTGATGGGCCGGCTGAACGGAAAGCCGAGCGCTGTAATTGCGGTTTATCAGTTGCCTGATGCGAATGCTGTGGATACGGCGAACGCCGTCAAGGCGCTGATGGCCAAATGGAAGCCGCGCTTTCCCGACGACATGTCTTACGCCGTCTCCCTCGACCAGACGCTCGCCGTGACCCAAGGGATGAAGGAGATCGTCAAGACGCTTGTCATCGCCATCGGCCTGGTGATCCTGGTGGTTTATGTTTTCTTGCAGGGCTGGCGGGCCACACTGATTCCACTTCTGGCAGTTCCCGTCTCGCTGGTTGGCACGTTCATCCTTTTCCCGGTGTTCGGCTATACCATCAACACCCTCACCATGTTCGGTCTGGTGCTGGCCATAGGCCTGGTAGTGGATGACGCCATCGTGGTCGTCGAAGTTGTGGAGCGCCACATTGAAGAAGGCCTGGCGCCCAAAGCGGCCGCGCTCAAAGCCATGGAGGAGATTTCCGGACCAGTGATCGGCATTGCGCTGGTTCTCTCGAGTGTTTTTCTCCCTACGATATTCATTCCCGGAATCACCGGGCAGCTCTACAAGCAGTTCGCCCTGACGATTGCCGTTTCCGTCATCATCTCTGCTTTCAACGCCCTCAGCCTGAGCCCGGCGCTGGCCGCGCTGTTGTTGCGGCCACAAAAGTCACGAGGCCCTCTGGGCTGGTTCTTCGATGGGTTCAATCGCGCCTTCGCCGGCGCGAGGGAGCTTTACATTCGTATCTCGCGGCAACTGATTCGTAAGAGCGTTGCGGCTATGGTTCTGCTGGCGCTGTGCGCGGCGGGAGCGTTTTTCTTTTGGCAACGGCTGCCGGGAGGTTTTCTGCCCGATGAAGACCAGGGCTATGTATTTGTGAACATGCAGCTCCCGCAGGACTCTTCGCTGCAGCAGACCAGCGCAGCCGCGCACGTGGTTGAGCGTATCATTGCCCAGACCCCGGGTATACGGTACGTAACCAGCGTTATCGGCTTCAGTCTGTTGAGTTACGCTCCGACCACTTACACCGCCTTCTTTTTCGCCGTCGAAGAGCCCTGGAGCCAGCGCACCAAGCCGGACGAACAATACAGAGCCATCGAAGCGCACTTAAATCAAGTTCTTCCGCAGCTTCCGCAAGGAATCGTCTTTTCTTTCTCTCCGCCCGCGATTCCTGGGGTGGGGACTTCCGGCGGCTTTACGATGGTCCTGGAAGACCGGAACGGCCAAGGCATCCCCTACCTTGCCGCCAACGTGAATAAGTTCATGGCTGCCGCCCGCAAGCGGCCGGAGATCGCCAGCATCAGCACGACTTTCATGCCCAGCGTACCGCAGAAGTTTGTGGATGTGGATCGCGTGAAGGCGATGAAGCTCGGCATTCCCATTGCCGACATTTACCAGACCATACAGACGCTTATGGGCGGCTATTTCGTGAACTACTTCAACCGCTTCGGCCGGCAATGGCAGGTCTATGTGGAAGGCGCGGGGCCGTATCGGACCAACATGGACGATCTGAGCCAATACTACGTTCGCAACAACATTGGGCAAATGGTTCCCTTATCGGCGCTGGCCAAATTCGAGCCGCGCTACGGGCCGGAATTCATCATGCATTACGACGAATATAACGCCGCTCAGCTGAATGGCGCGGCGGCGCCTGGTTACAGTTCTGCGCAGGCGATGTCCGCTCTGGAGCAGGTCTTCAAGCAGACGATGCCGTCGGGGATGGGCTACGACTGGATGGGCATGTCGTTTCAGGAACAGGTAGCAGAACACGGCATTTCGCCAATGACGATTTTTGCCATGTCATTTCTGTTTGTGTTTCTGATCCTGGCGGCGCTTTACGAAAGCTGGTCGCTGCCCTTTAGCGTGCTGCTTTCGACGCCCGTCGCCGTCCTGGGGGCGCTCGGCGTGTTGTACCTGCGGCGTTTGGTTGATCTGGCGATCCTGCCTGCGTACATGGTCCAGCTTCAGAACGACGTATACGCGCAGATAGGCCTCGTCATGCTGATCGGTCTGGCCGCCAAAAATGCTATTTTGATCGTTGCCTTTGCCAAGGGACAGTACGAAAAAGGGCGGCCGCTGATGGAAGCCGCGCTGGAAGGAGCGCGGCTCCGCCTGCGGCCGATTCTGATGACATCGTTTGCATTCATTTTTGGAGTCGCGCCGCTGTGGATGGCTTCCGGGGCGGGAGCCGTTTCCCGGCAGATCTTGGGAACCACGGTGATCGGCGGCATGATCGGGGCCAGCATTATCGGCATCTTTTTCGTTCCCGTCATTTTCTGCGTCGTTGAAATGATCGCCGGCGCCCGCAGAACAAAGAAGCCACAACCTGGTGAAGCGCCGGCGGGAGGCGAAGGATGACATATTTACGCCTTTTTCCAGTGCCCTGCCTCAGCCGTTCGCCGCACCGTCGCGCCGTCATCCTGCGCAAAGGCCGCGGTGGCAGCCGGAGGCGAAGGATCTGCGGTTGTTTTTCAACGAACTTCGGCTGCGCCACACTGGCGCTGGCGGTGTGCGGGTTTCTTTCCGGGTGCATGATGGGCCCGAACTATCACCGGCCCGCCGTCAATGTTCCTCCCATTTATCGCGGCCAGCCTGCAAGCTCATCCCCCCAGCCGTCTGTAGCCTCGCTGGGCAACGAGAGATGGTGGACGGTATTTCGTGATCCCGTTTTACAGCAGCTAATACGCACCGCACTGAAGCAGAATTTTGACTTGCGCATCGCCGCTACGCGCGTTCTTGAGGCGCAAGCCGAGGTCGGGATCACGCGTTCGAACGAGTTTCCTACGGCGTCTGTTGGGGCTCAAGCATTCAGCCAGAACTTTCCCGTAATCTCCAGTGTTTTCCCGTCCTTCCAGGAGACCGGGGGCGAGTTGGATCTCTCCGCCATCTGGAATCTCGACTTCTGGGGAAAGTACAGACGAGAGACGCAGGCCGCTCGCGACCAGCTACTGGCCACCGAGTGGGGCCGTCAGGAAGTGATCGCCTCGGTCGTGTCCAGTGTAGCCGCCGATTACTTTCAGCTTCGCGAGCTGGACCTGGCGCTTGCAATCTCGCAGCGCACTTTGGCCTCTCGGCAAGACTCGCTTCGCCTGACGCGCGTGCTGGAGGTTCATGGCTCCGCTTCACAGTTGGATATGCGCCAGGCGGAAGAGCTGGTCGATACGGCGGCAGAGCAGATTCCGGCTCTGGAGCGCCAGATTCAGCAGGAGGAAGATGCGATCAGCGTCTTATTGGGGCAGAATCCAGGGCCGATCGCTCGCGGCCTGAAGCTGACCGCGGAGCCGCTTCCTGCCACTGTGCCTGCGGGGTTGCCCTCTGAACTGCTCGACCGGCGGCCTGACATCCGTGAGGCGGAGGCCAACCTGATGGCCGCCAATGCGGATATAGGCGCTGCCAAAGCCGACTTTTTCCCCAACATTGCTCTGACCGGCACGGGGGGACTGGAAAGCTATGCGCTGAACAGACTGTTCACCTTCAACACCTCCTCCGCGGTGTGGAACGGGGCGGCTTCGGTTACGCAGCCCATCTTCGAGGCCGGGGCATTGCGCTCGGGTTTGAAGCTGGTTCGGGCGCAGGAAGAGCAAATGGTGCTGAGCTATAAGCAAACGATTATCGACGCCTTCCAGCAGGTCTCTGACGCGCTCATCGCCTATCAGAAGGATCGCGAATTCCGCCAGCAGCAGGAGAAACTAACTTCGGCCGCAGCCGATGCCGACCGGCTCTCGCAGGTGTTGTATCAGCACGGCGGCGCCAGTTACCTGCAGGTGCTCACCAGCGACACGAACTATTTTGCAGCGGAACTGAACCTGGCCCAGGCAGAACTGAACGAACGGCTGGCGCTGGTGCAACTGTATAACGCGCTGGGCGGAGGCTGGCAGCAGTAAGCCAGTATCACTTCTGCATAAAAGATGCACCCATGGAATCGCTCACGCGGTTCCACGTAAGCCGCTCTGCCCAACCCCAACGGGAGCGCCGATCTGCTGGATGACCTCTTCCGTTCTATCAACGGCGTGCGCTCCTCGCCGGAGAAACTTCGCGGTTGCATCCAGCAATTCTGACCGGTCTTCGTTTTTGCGCTAAATCGTTACATCATTTATGCAGAGATCGATAGACCGCTGGCAGGGCAGCTTGCGGATTTTGAAGCCGCCCTACAGCCGCTTGTGCGCGCCGTCGCAAAAGGGGCGATTGCCGGTGTGCTTGCATCCACACAGATAAACGGTTTCAGTTTGCGTGGCCTGGAATTTGACGGGGGAGAACTCGCTGCCTCTATGTGCGCCGTCGCAGAAGGGCTGATTGGCGCTGCGGCCGCAGGCGCACCAGGCATAGGTTTTGCCGGCCTCGACGTTGATGGCGTAGGGGCCGCGTTGTGCAATAGTAGGTTCGGCCATTGGGGACTCTCCTTGAGTGGGGATGACGGAATGTTGCTGCAATCCAATTTTAACTGCGGTGGGAGCGGCGATTGAGCGCCCGGCTGGGTTGGGGGCGAAGAAACAGCGGCGTGACTGCCGGTTGGCCCTATTCGCTGTACAATCCGAAGAAGGCGGTAACCGTTTCGTACCGGCAGCGGTTAGCGCGCGTCTAATTTCCTTAAGGTGCTTTCATGACGGTATCCCGCGAAAAGAGCGAGCAGCGCAAGTTGCCCATGATGCCCATCCGCGATATGGTCATCTTTCCCTACATGATGACGCCGTTCGTGGTGGGGCGGGAGTCGAGTGTGCGCGCGCTGGAGGAAGCCCTCAACGGCGACCGCAAGATCTTTCTGGCCACCCAGCACGACGCTTCGATTGACGAGCCCAAGGGCAGAGACATTTACCAGGTGGGGTCGATCTGCAACATCGTGCAGAGCGTGAAGATGCCGGACGGCAACATCAAGGTGCTGGTGGAGGGCGTGGAGCGCGCCAAAAGCATCGAAGTGAGCGACCGGGACGGCTTCTTTGTGGCCACGCTGCGCGTAGGCAAGATCCAGTTCGAAATGACGCCCGCCGTCGAACAATTGATGCAGCGTGTGACCACGCTGTTTGAAAACTACGTGAAGCTGCAACAGTCGCTGAACTACGAGACCATCATCGCGTCAGTGCGCATGGACGAGCCCGCCAAGCTGAGCGACACCATCGCCGCCAATTTGCAACTGGGGATCGAGGAGAAGCAGGAGCTGCTGGCCATCTTCGATCCGGCGGCGCGGCTGGCGCGTATCGCCGACGTGCTCGACATCGAGATTGAAAAGCTGGACCTGGACCGTAACATCCAGTCGCGCGTGAAGCGGCAGATGGAGCGGGCGCAGAAAGAGTATTACCTGAACGAAAAGATCAAGGCCATCCAGAAGGAGCTGGGGCGCGGCGAAAAGAGCGAGTTCGATGAACTGCGCAAAAAGATTGAAGCAGCCGGAATGCCCAAGGACGTGCTGGACAAGGCGACGCAAGAGTTGAAGAAGCTGGAAGCCATGCCGCCCATGTCGGCAGAGTCCACGGTGAGCCGCAACTACATCGACTGGCTGCTGGCGGTGCCGTGGAAGAAGAAGTCGAAAGAGACGCGGTCCATCGATTTCGCGGAGAAGGTGCTGAACACCGACCATTACGGCCTGGAGAAGATCAAAGAGCGCATTCTTGAGTTCCTGGCCGTGCGCCAGTTGGTAAAAAATCCCAAAGGATCGATCTTGTGTTTTGTGGGGCCGCCGGGGGTGGGCAAGACCTCGCTGGGCATGTCGATCGCCAAGGCCACGGGGCGCAAGTTTGTGCGGCTTTCGCTGGGCGGGGTGCGCGACGAAGCCGAGATTCGCGGCCACCGGCGCACCTACATCGGCGCCATGCCCGGCCAGATCATCCAGCACATGAAGCGCGCGGGAACCAAGAACCCTGTATTTCTGCTCGACGAGGTGGACAAGATTTCTTCCGACTTCCGCGGCGATCCGGCTTCGGCGCTGCTGGAGGTGCTCGATCCGGAGCAGAATGTCACCTTCCAGGATCACTATCTGGACGTTGACTACGATTTGTCGCAGGTGCTTTTCGTGGCTACGGCCAACGTGCTGCACACCATTCCGCCGGCGCTCCAAGACCGAATGGAAGTGCTGCGTCTGCAGGGCTACACGGAGCAGGAAAAGCTGGAGATCGCGCGCCAGTATCTGGTGAAGAAGCAGCGCGAGCAGACCGGCCTGAGCGAGAAGAACATCGTATTCAAGGACGATGCGATTCTGGAGATCATCCGCTCTTACACGCGCGAGGCGGGGGTAAGGAACTTGGAGCGGGAGATCGGCAACGTATGCCGCAAGGTGGCGCGCAAGGTGGTGAAGGCCGGCGCCAAGCATAAGGAAGAGCTGACCGCGGAAAATATCGGCGAATTCCTGGGCGTGCCGAAGTTCCGCGACTCCGAGGTGCACGAAAAGAGCGAGGTGGGCTTGGTCACCGGGCTGGCGTGGACCGAGGTCGGCGGCAGCATCCTGACCACTGAGGTGCAGGTGCTCGACGGCAAGGGCAAGCTGACCATCACCGGCCAGTTGGGCGACGTGATGCAGGAGTCGGCGCAGGCCGCACTGGCCTATATCCGCAGCAAGGCGCAGGCCCTGGGGTTGAGCCGCGAGTTCTACCGCAATGTGGACCTGCACCTGCACGTGCCCGAGGGCGCCATTCCCAAGGACGGCCCCTCGGCGGGCATCACCATGGCGACCGCTCTGGCCAGCGCGCTGGCCAAGATTCCCGTGCGGCGCGACATCGCCATGACCGGGGAGATTACCCTGCGCGGAAAAGTGCTGGCCATCGGCGGACTGAAAGAAAAGCTATTGGCGGCGCTGCGCGCGGGCGTCTTTGAGGTGATTCTGCCGCGCGCCAACGAGAAGGACATGTCCGAGCTGCCTGAGAACATCAAGAACTCGATGAAGCTGCACTTTGTGGACACCATGGATGAAGTGCTGGCGTCGGCGCTGGAGGGTCCGCTGCCCGCCGCCGTGCCCGCTGAAACCGAAGTGCTGCCCGCTGTGCCGCCGTCCTCTGATGTTGCGAGCGGCCAGGCGGTGCCGCAATAGTGCGGCGAACGCCGAGCCTAGACTGGTGATGCGCTACTCGGCACAATTCTTGCTTTCGGCGACCGCGGAGGCGCAGTTTCCGGCGCCTGACGTGGCGGAGATCGCCTTTTTGGGCCGCTCGAACGTGGGCAAATCCAGCCTGCTAAACGCCCTGGTGGGCGCGAGGGCAGCCAAGGTCTCCAAAACGCCCGGACGGACGCGCGCCATCAATTTCTTCTTGCTTCTGGACGAAGTCCGGAGGCGCAGGCTGATCTTTGCTGACCTGCCCGGATACGGCTACGCGAAGATCTCGAAGGCCATTTCAGCCGAGTGGCCAAAGTTCATTGAGCCCTACCTCAAGGAGCGGGCGACGCTGCGGCTCTGCGTGTGCCTGGTGGACGCCAACACGCCGCCGCGGGCCAGCGACCGTCAACTGCTGGAGTGGCTGCGGGCGCAAGAACGGGAGTTTGTGGTGGCAGCCACAAAGATCGACCGGCTGAGCGGGAACCAGCGCACGCAGAGTTTGGCGGCGCTCAAAAAGGAGCTGGGCGTGGAGGAGATTTTGCCGGTTTCAGCGAAGACAGGGTACGGGATCGGAGGACTGTGGTCGCGGATCGAAGAGGCTGGAAAGAACCTGATTTTGCAATAGCCGCTTAAGATTGCGGGCACCGCTTGAGAGCGTCCCGTCCTACGGCGTTTTTGGAAATACTGGGAACGATTGAGAACCGCGAAAGTGGATTTTTCTTGAGGAAAAATCCACTCAGCAGGAGCAGTTTCGGTCTACACCTGTTCCGAAGATGCTATAGCTTCGCTAGGTGGACTTGGAGGCGCTCGCAGATGCCCGCCACGCCCATGCAGCGCAACCAAAGCCCCGCCAGGCAGGGACGCCTGCTTGTTGGATGCAATTCCGCTACTGCGTCACAGCCACCAGCATCCAGGCATTCTTCGCGTAGTAATGGTAAATGGTGTTGTGGTTGATGACGGTTACGGCCAAAGCGTCGTGATCGAGGAGCGGGGGGCGTGGATTCATATCCGCCTCGGCCTCCTGAACCTCTTCCGGCGTGGCTGGATCGATACCCCAGTCAAAGCCCAGCTCGCCATCCGGGCCACTGACCCCCAGGCGCTCGGTCTCCGGCGCTGAGGCCAACACGGTAGGATGCGTGCTGTCCCCAAAGAAGACCAGAAGCGATACCGTCCCGTGCGCCGAACACAAAGCCGCCCAATCAGAGGAACCGGCTCGCTCCAGGCTGCCTTGAATTACGTTCTCCGGCCCGTAGGCTTCGTAAGTTTGCGGAATCATGCAGCCACGCCGGTTCAGGCTGGCCTGAATCCAGGGCGGAAGCTGGGGAAATGAGCTGACCGGAAGACGGCGAATGAGGTAGGGAGTCAGGCGCCCGTTGAAGAGAATCTTGCCTGACTCGTTGAGTTGGGCCAGGTTGATGCCGGCTTGCTGGGCCGGAGCCAGAGCGCAGGCGCAGAGCAGGCCGCTCAGCAGCCACACGCCAAGCTTTACCCGGCGTCGTGAATTCGTTCCTCCGCCCATTTCTCCGCCTCCATTTCTCGCTCGCCGTCAGCCGTTATCTGCCGGCAGCCTTCGATCAAAGCATCCTTGCTTCCCGAACGGTCCCAGGGCATCGGACTCCCGATCCATGCGGGTTCGCCTTACATTTTTCATCGTCGTCCATCCTACTACGGCTTCGAGTCCGGCACCGTGTCCACACGATTCGGTGATGAGAGAGTATGGCGCCAGCCACCTGACCGGCTGTAGCGTGGGTCACAAGTTCTTTGACCGCATGAATTCGTTTCTTCAGGTTGATGCTTTCCCAGGTCCCAAATGGGACCTGGGGCACCCCAATGGTGCAAAATCAAGCGGTCAAAGACCCAGACCCACGCCCGGTAACAAATGACCACCGAATCACGAAGTACAGCGCTAATTTCGCAGGGGTTTGCCCGTCTTGAACGTAAAGGCGATGCGCTTAGGCCCATACAGGGTTCCGCGCAGGCTGGCGGCGGACAGCGTTTGACGCGCCGCCTGGAGCACAATAGGTTGGAAGAGATGTAGTCGCTCGATCGCGCGATTCGGCGGCCGGGCCGGCTTCCCGCTCATACGGGAACCGGGGAGAAGAAGCGATGAGCAACCAAGGAGCAGGGCCGCTACGGCGGGCAGGCGGCGGGGATGAGCAAAAACCGGGGCATGATTCGCAAGCCGGAAACTTGGCCGTCGTTATTATGGCGGCGGGTAAAGGAACCCGGTTCAAATCGCAGCGCCCCAAAGTGCTGCACGAGATCGGCGGACGTCCTTTGCTCGCGCACGTAATTGCCGCAGCCTGTCAGGTAGTCGCACCTTCTGACATTTATGTCGTTGTCGGGCACCAGGCAGAGCGCGTACGGGCAGCCGTAGCCGAAACCGGTGTGCGCTTTGTCGAACAGGCCGAGCAGCGCGGCACCGGCCACGCCATCCAGTGTGCGCGCCAGGCCGTCGCCGGCTATGAAAACATTTTGGTGCTCTCCGGCGACGCGCCGCTCATCCGCTCTGAAACCATCGCCCGGCTCTGGCGCTTCCACCGCGATCAACAAGCCGCCATGACCCTCACCACCGCTGAGCCCTCCGATCCCCACGGTTACGGTCGCGTCCTGCGCCGCGCGCCGCAAGCGCCGGAAGTCGTGGCCATCGTCGAGCAGAAGATGCTCGCGCCGGAGCAATTGGGGCTGCGCGAGGTCAACATGGGACTGTACGCCTTGCGGACGGCGCCCCTCTTTGCTCACCTCGGCCAACTGACCGCCGACAATCCTCACGGTGAGCTGTACCTCACCGATATGGCCGCTGTGCTGAACGATGCCGGGGAGCGTGTGGTGGCTTTCAAAACCGAGGACGCTGCCGAGTTGCTGGGCGCCAATACCATCGCCGAGCTCGTTGCTTTGGACGCATTCTTACGCGCCGCCGCGGCAGACCGGCTGATGGCCGCTGGCGTCACGATTTACAGGCCGGAGACTTCAGTGATCGACGCCGGGGTGGAAGTCGCGGCGGACACCGTGATCGAGCCCTTCGTGCAGTTGCGGGGCCGCACGCGCATCGGCGCGAATTGTCTGATCCGGTCTTACACGGTGATCGAAGACTGCACGCTCGGCGACGGCGTGCTGGTGCGTCAGGGCTGCGTGCTGGCCGCGAGCACTGTCGCCGGCGGAGCGCGCATCGGCCCCTTTGCGCACCTGCGGCCGGGCAGCGAAATCGGCGAAGACGCACACGTGGGCAACTTTGTCGAGACCAAGAAGGCGCGGCTGGGCAAGGGCGTGAAGGCCAACCACCTCACCTATCTCGGCGATGCCGAGGTGGGCGAGGGAACCAACATCGGCGCCGGAACCATCACCTGCAACTACGACGGCGTGGACAAGCACACGACGCGCATCGGCAAGGGCGTGTTTGTGGGCAGTGATTCAACCCTGGTGGCGCCGGTAACGGTAGAAGATGGAGCTTATATCGGCGCGGGCTCGTGCATTACCAAGACGGTGCCTGCCGGGGCGTTGGCCGTGGCCCGCGGCCGCCAGGTTACAAAGGAAGGCTGGGTGGCGGCGCGGCGCGCACGGCGTGAATCCAAACCGTAAAGCGCATTGCAACGATACGCGGCGCAAGATTTCTCACGCGGTTGCAGCCGAAGCACCGGCTGCGCCGCTATGAATCAGCCGCGCCTTGGGATTCACTACCAGCCAGGCTGCCGCACCCACTATCGCCAACACCATCGCGGTCAGAAATGATGCATTCCATCCAAAATGCTGGGCAATCAATGGCGTAAGCGTAGCAGTGACCGCCCCGCCGATCTGCGCCCCCATGTTCATGGTTCCAGAAACCACGCCGGCAAATTCTCCGGCGTAGTCCGCGGTGATCGACCAGTAGGAGCTCTGCGCAAGATACAAAACTCCTGCGCCGC
>JAJYZC010000076.1 GCA_021800255.1 Acidobacteriota bacterium | reverse complement strand
GCCACGGCCGCCACCACAACCGAAAACATCCCTGCCCACAGACCGATAGCGAGCGGAGTGCTTAGGTTCAAGTTGCGAAAAATCCGTCGTTTGACCATCCGATAATTTTACCAAATCGACACCTTTTCACAAACATATTGTCAAGATAGATATGGTTTTTTCTTGTTGAAAAATACAGATTCTCCCTGAGCAAAGAGCCCGGAGATTCCCTGACTGTTTTCCATAAGTCTTTCATTCCGTTACTTTTGCACCAAGGGTGGTGCAGGGCTGGCTCCTCTGTCCATTACGGCCTTGCGCCAAGCCAGCCGCCTCACCTTGCCCTCTGCCTCTTGCCAGGAAAGCTCCACAGCTTACTCCGCCTTCAACCGCCCGGATGCCGCTTTGCGGAAAATTTCCACCATCCTGTTAGCTTCAAAACAGGACTATCCATGGCCTCGGAGAAAATGAAATGGAACTAAGCGCCGCGGGGTTGGCGTTGCTCAAGCGGTCGGAGGGTTTTCGCAGCCACGTCTATCTGGATGTAAACGGGTATCCGACCATCGGTTACGGCCATCGCCTCGTGCATCCTGAATCTTTTCCCCATGGTATTGGGGAGGCCCAGGCCGCCGGCCTGCTCGCCGGGGATCTCCGCGACGCCGAACGCGCCGTCGAGCGCATGGTAAAGGTCCCCCTCACCCAGGGCCAGTTCGATGCGCTCGTGGACTTCTGCTTCAATCTAGGTCAGGGCCGCTTGGCAGAGTCCACACTGCTGAAAGATCTGAATGCCGGCCGTTATGACGCCGCTGCCCAGCAGTTGCTCCACTGGGACCACGCCGGAGCACAGGTAGACGCCGGCCTCAGAGTCCGCCGCGAAGCCGAATTCGAGCTCTGGATGGATGGCCGCGGCGACATCCAAACCGCAGCGTAAAGCCCCCGGAAAGAGTTGCTTCCTGCCATAAATCCATCGGCAACATATTCACTATAAGCAAGTTATGTGTATAGCCTTGGCTGAAGCAGCAAACTACGCCAGCCCCCAAAAATCCTCGCTTCCGGCCCATTTTTCTCTCGAATCCCGCCACCCCAGCCAAGCTACGGCGCGCTTTCGGTTACCTCCAATCGTTCCTCCGGCTTCAGGTAGCCCTTGCGGCGAAACCAGTCTTCCAGGGCCGCCTGCAGCCGGTCGAGGGGGACGCGCTTGCCCGCCTCGAGCAGCCCGTCGCCGCCCGGCAGAGTGTCGTCAAAGACCGTATCGGCGGTGAAGTTACGCATGGCGAACGAGTCGATCCAGCGGAGCGGACAAGCGTGGCGCCCGCCCCCGGCGTCGATGCGTTCAATCACAAGCCGGCGCACAAACATGCTCCCACTTTACAACCCTGGGCGCATGGTTCGCGCCCCTCAACCCCGGCAAACGGCCCTCCGCTGTGGGTGGGAATGTTTCTATTCCTTCCCCGGGATCACTGGTCCGCCCGCGCCTGATTCAGGGCCAAAAGCCGCCAAGCGGAGGGCCTGCCGCGGGATGAAGATCAATGCGCTATGCTAGACGGTTCCGGGAAACCCTTGCGCGGAGGCGCAGATGCCTGCTCGCACCACAACCAGGAATCCAGCCATCCTTTCTTACCATGTGCTGCGCAGGCTGGTCGGCATCTTTGCTTTGTCGCTGCCTTTCGTGCTTCCTGCCGGCGCTATTCTGCTCGCGCTCGCTGGCCCCGCCCACGCGCTGCCCCGGCCGCTCGTTGAGCGCGCCATCAGCGACTATTACTACACGCCTATGAGCAGTGTCTATGCCGGCAGCCTGTGGGTCATAGCCATGTTTCTGATCTGTTCGCGCGGATACGACCGCCATGACGAGATCGCCGGGTATCTGGCCGGGGCCTTCACGCTGGGTGTGGCTCTGTTTCCGGCAGAGAAGCCGCGCAGCGCCCACTATACGCGGCTTCAGATCAACATTGGCTTTGCGCACACGGCCTTTGCAGGGCTGATGTTCCTTTCCATCGCTTACTTCTGCCTCTTCCTCTTTCGCAGGTCATCGCCGGAAAGGAAGCTCACGCGCCGCAAGCGGCACAGAAACGCGATCTACGCGGTTTGCGGCGTTGTAATCATCGCCTGCATGTGCGCGATGGTCATCCTCACCATGAAGGGATTGGTCGAGGCGCCTGGATCCCGGCATGCGTTTTTCTGCTGCGAATCGCTGGCGCTTATCGCCTTTGGCGTGGCCTGGCTGACCAAAGGCGAAGGCATCCTAAGAGACCCGCCGCACGAGCGCAACCACACGCTTACCGATACCGCAATGCTGCACTAATGTTGCTGCTCAGATGCGCATGGGCATGAGGACATAGCGGTAGCTGTACTCGGCGTCGGGGTCTTCGGGCCGCATCTGGCCGGCGGATTGGGCGTCCTTGAACTCCAGGCGCACCTCGCCTTCGTTATTGAGGGCCTTGAGAAAATCGATGATATAGCTGGAATTGAAGCCTACCGCGATGGCTTCGGCCGAGTAAGGCGTATCGATGGTGTCTTCACTCTCCCCGGATTCAGTGGAGTTGGCGCTGACTTTGAGCTCGTTGCTCTCAAGGCGCAGGCGAACGGCGCCGGAGCGCTCGTCTGCGAATTGCGCCACTCGCTGGATGGCTGAGGAGAGCTCGCTGGAGCGCACTACCGCAAATTTGGTGTTTTCGCGCGGCATCACAGCTTCAAAATTGGGGAACTGGCCGGAGAGCTTGCGGCTGGAGAGAGTGCGATTACCGATGCGGAAGAAGAGTGTGTGCTCGTCGTCGGCAAAGTCCATGCTCTCGGCTTCCGTCGTGCCAAGGAGTTGTTGCAGCTCTTGGAGGGCCTTGCGTGGAACGAGAATGCGCTTTTCGCCAGTGATGCCCTCAAGGGTCTCGTTGGGCTTCTCTACCCAGGCCAGCCGGTGCCCATCAGTAGCCACCATAGCAAGCGATTCCGCCTTAAGGATGAGCAGCGCGCCATTGAGCGTATAGCGCGACTCCTCATTTGAGATGGCGAAGATAGTGCGCGCAATGAGCGTTTGCAGAACCGGAACCGGGATGCTGGTGACGGGGATAGAAGGGAATGAAGGGACTTGAGGGTAGTTGGCGCGGGCCATGCCGACAATCTTGGTATTGGAGCGGCCGCTCCGGATCTGAACCCAGTGGTTCTCAAGGAGCTTGATTGATACATCGCCGTCGGGGAGGAGTTTGACGTAGTCGTAGAGCTTGCGAGCAGGAATTGTGCAAGCGCCGGGCGTTTTGACCTTAACTGGCGTGACCGTGCGGATAGCTTGATCAAGGTCAGTAGCAGTAAGAGTCAAGTGGTCTTCCTCCACCTCGAAAAGGAAGTTGGAGAGAATGGGGATGGTGGTTTTCCGCTCCACCACACTCTGCGTTGCAGTGAGTTCTTTCACGAGATCCTGACGGCTTACTACGATCTCCATCGCTACCCCCTGTACTGCCAGCTTCTCCTCGCGGGTTTCCACAATCGCCATTGGGTCTATCCTGCTTCAGATGTCGCTTGCCCGCTATGGCCTCACTTTACAACACATTACGGCTCAGCGAAAACAGCCGCTTTCTGTCCCTCTTGATTGTATTCACCTCGTGGCTGTTTGGGAGGTGGAAAACAAGGACAGATGTCTGCATTCCTTGGGCATTACCGGCACGCATCTGTTGCAAGTGCCGTGTTCCGGCGCGGTGCGCTGTAAGCGATTCGCGTGGCGCAACGGCGAAGTGTTTTTCTCTTGAAGATAGATAAGAAAAAGACCGTCACACCCGTAGTTCAAGTTGGAAAAGTGGGAATCTTAGGGAAGCTGTTATCAGGCAAGCGATTGCGCATGGAGAGGTTTTCTAAAACCCGGCTGTGAAAATTAGGAGATTTTGAAAACTAGGTTGGAACCACTTGGATCAGACGCGGGTTTTCCACGAATCCCACAACATACAGTGAATGCCTTGTGCAGAGTATCGGTTTTGTGTGGAAAGTTGATCTAAGCACCGCACAATGCGCTCATTAGCGTTGTTCGGTTATTGTTTTTTCTCGTTACAATCGAGAGTAGTGATGATTGGATACCTTTATCTCGGCTGCGTTCCCTATGCCGAGGCGCTCCGCTTGCAGGAAGATTTGGCAGCGCTGCGCATCAAGGGCCATATCGGCAATGTGCTGCTGCTTCTGGAGCATCCGTCGGTGCTCACACTGGGCCGCAACGCCAAGCGCACGAACATTCTCGCCTCCGATGCACTGCTGGCGGCGCGCGGGGTGACGATACACGAGATCAACCGCGGCGGTGATGTGACCTACCACGGTCCCGGTCAACTGGTCGGTTATCCCATCTTCGACCTGCGCAGCTTGCGCTCGCCCCGCGGCGGCCGGCTGGGGCCAGTGGACTTTGTGCGCCTCATGGAAGAGGCGCTGATCCGGTTGTGCGCTGAGTTTAACGTGCCGGCCGGGCGCATCTGCGGCCTTACCGGCGTTTGGTGCCACCTGCGGTGGGGCAGCCTTTTGGACGAAAGTTGTGGAATCGCCGCCAAAGATCAGCCCGGAGGAGAACGCAAGATCGCCGCTATCGGCATTCATGTCGCTCGCGGCGTCACCTCGCATGGCTTTGCCTTCAACATCACCACAGACTTGCGCGACTTTGAACTCATCCATCCCTGCGGCATCATCGACCGCCCTGTAACGAGCCTCGCAAATGAAGTCTCAGATCCGAAGGACCTGCCCAGCCTGGAAGCTATCGCCCGTCGAGCAGCCCGGCAGTTCGGGATTGTGTTCAACGAGGAGATGCTGAAGATAGAGAGCCTGGCCGCTCTTCGCACCCCAGCCGAAACTGCGCCATCCGGCGAGCCGGAATTTCCGGCCCAGGACACGCCGCTTCAGATTCCGCCCGAGGTCGAGCGTCTCCGAGGCACAAAAAGCCATCCTGTGCAGGTGTGAGCGGAGGTTTCCATAGGCCGCAACCCACCGTTCATCTTCCTCAGTCGAGTGGGTAGGGCGTCGCGTGCGTCCGTTAGCTCGCAGGATTACGCTTCGGATTCAAGCCCTGGCCGCGCTTCCTGCGTATTCCGTTTCCACCGCAGCGAGCGCCTCTTCCAGTATGTCGAGGGCCACTGTAGCCTCTTCCTTGCTGACGATCAGCGGCGGGGAGAGCCGCAGCGCGGTCTCGCCGCAGCCCAGCACCATCAGCCCGCGTTCGAAGGCCAGCGTCTCCACGCGGTTGCGCAGTTCGGGGGCCGGTTCGCGCGTGGCCTTGTCTTTGACCAGCTCAATGCCGATCATCAGGCCGCGCCCGCGCACGTCGCCTACCAGCGGATGAGTGTGCTTCCATCCGCGCAGCCGTTCCAGCATGAACTCGCCCACGCGGGCGGCGTTGGCCATACCCTCGCGTTCGATGATGTTCATGGTGGCCAGCGCGGCGGCAATCGAAACCGGATTACCGCCAAAGGTCGAGGCGTGCGAGCCCGGCGCCCAGTCCATGACCTCCGCGCGCGTCATGCACACGCCCAGCGGCATGCCGCTGGCGATGCCCTTGGCAAGGCAGACCATGTCCGGCTGGACGCCCGAGTGCTCAATGGCCCACCACTTGCCCGTGCGCCCGCAGCCGCTCTGCACCTCGTCCACCACCAGCAGAATCCCGCGCCGGTCGCAGATCGCGCGCAGCTCGCGCAGAAAGTTGTTGGGCGCGACCACGTAGCCGCCCTCGCCCTGGATGGGCTCGACAAAGATGGCCGCTACCTCCTCGGGCGGAAGGATGGTTTTGAAGAGCTTTTCCTCGATATAACGCGCGCAGCCCAGGCTGAAGGCCTCTTCTTCCTGCGCTCCGCCCACGCATCCGCGATAGGTGTAGGGATAGCGGACGTGGGTCACGCCCGGAACCAGGGGCGAGAAGCGGCGCTTCTGCTGGGGCTTGGAGCCAGTGAGCGAGAGCGCGCCCATGGTGCGCCCGTGAAAGGCGCCCAAAAATGCGATGATGTGCTGCCGCCCGGTGTGGTACCGGGCCAGCTTCATCGCGCACTCGATGGCTTCGGCGCCGGAGTTGCCATAGAAGAACCGGTGCGGCCCTGGCATGGGCGCCACGGCCGACAGGCGCTGGGCCAGATCCGTCAAAGCCTCGTTGTAAAAGTCGGTTCCCGAGATGTGGATCAGCTCAGCCGCCTGCTTTTGAATGGCCGCGACGACTTCAGGATGGCAGTGCCCGGTGGAAACCACAGCGATGCCCGCAGCAAAATCGAGAAACTCGTTGCCGTCCACGTCTTCGATCCTCACCCCGCGCCCGCGCTTGGCCACCAGCGGATAGGAGCGGGTATAGCTGGGCGAGATGAACCGGCGGTCCGCATCCACGGCGGCCTTGGCCTTGGGTCCTGGCAGGGAACAAATCAGCTTCGGTCCGTATTGCGCGTGCAGCTCTTGCTTGGTCATACCATCTTCTCCTCGACGGATTGATTTTGGGGCCGTAGGCATCGCATCCCGGATGCGGCGCGGCCGCGAATCCCGATCAGGCGGGATCGTCCAGTTCCAGTCGCCTGCATCAGCGAATTCCAGCAGGCGAGTGTAGACAGGCGAGGGATCTTCGGCGGACTGGCGCTAATCGCCGCCGAAGAGGCTAGGTCGGGTGCGAATGGGCAGCACGCGCAGGTGCCGCCGCGGGCAGATCGAGCGCATACGCCACCGCGACCAGCACTTGGCAGCTAGCCCAAGCGGCATTCCGTAGGCGGCACGCATTGGCATTGTTACCCTGCTGCATTGAGGATAGCACGCCGTCTCGAATCGATCTCTGGAATCACCGCCCGCATCCAGGACAATCACATTTGTCCTGCCTCACTCGGCGGCAAACCGCTCCATCAGCCTGTCGAAGTCTTCCAAGCCGGCGTACTCCACGATGACCCTCCCGCGGCCGCTGTGATCCTCAATGCGCACCTTGAGACCAAGAGCGCGTTGCAGCCGCTCTTCGGCGTCGCGCACGTTGGGATCGGAGGGTGTCTCGGCTTTAAGCACTTTTTTTGCCTTGCGCTCCGGGTGCAGAAGACCCTGCACATAGTCCTCTGTTTGGCGAACAGAAAGCGAATATCGAGCAATCCGCTGCGTTGCTTTCTCAATCTCCTCCGCATCTTCGAAGGCCAGAATCGCGCGCGCATGGCCAAAGCTCAGCTCGCCCGACTCAACTCGCGCCTGGATGCTGGCGGGAAGTTTGAGCAGGCGCAGGAAATTGGCTACCGTCGCGCGATCCTTCCCCGTGCGCTGCGCCATCTGCTCCTGGGTCATGTGAAACTCCCGCGCCAGCCGCTCGAACGCCCGCGCCTGCTCCATAGGGTTCAGGTCCGCGCGCTGCAAGTTCTCGACGATAGTGATCTCCATCGCCTGCTCGTCTGAAACTTGCCGCAGGATGGCCGGAATCGTGGTTTTCCCGGCAAGTTGCGATGCCCTCCATCTCCTCTCACCCGCGATGAGCTGGAACCGACCGCTGGCGAGCGGGCGCACCAGTACGGGCTGCACCACACCGTTGGCGGTAATTGACGCTGCCAGCTCGGCCAATTGCTCGCCGGCAACGCGCGAACGGGTTTGAAAGGGGTTGGGATCGATCTGATCTAACAGAATCTCGCGGGGGCTGCCGCCCTCCGTTTCTCCAGCAGCGGGAGCATGAACCCTGGGAAGCAGCGAGTCCAGCCCTTTGCCGAGCGCGCGCCGTTTTGTCTCCGTGGCAGCGGTATTCATTCTCTGTTCCTCAATCTCTTTCTGCTCTTCTACTTTCTATAGCCGGACCTTAGCATCCGGCCCAGCCGAAGCTGCGGACTTGCGTTGGGAGCTGCGCGGACTTTCGATCTCGTTCCGGGCCATAAACTCTCCGGCCATCTCAAAGTAGGCCTCCGTTCCCCGCGACCGGGCATCGTATAGGGCCACTGGCTTGCCATGGCTCGGTGCCTCCGCCAGCCGGATGTTGCGCGGGATGACCGTTCGATAGAGCCGCTCGCGGAAGTGCTCGCGCAGTGTTTCCGTTACCTGTTGGGCCAGATTGGTGCGGTCGTCGTAGAGGGTGAGCAAGACTCCTTCGATCGTGAGGCCCGGATTGATTGCTGCGCGGACCCGTTCGAGAGTGGAGATCAACTCTGAGATCCCCTCCAGGGCAAAGTATTCAGCCTGCATTGGAACAATCAGAGTTTCTGCGGCCGCCAGCACGTTCAACGTCAGCAGGTCGAGGGCCGGCGGGCAATCCAAAACAATAAGGTCGTGGCTGCTCTTAAGCGGCTCCAAAGCGCGGCGCAGCCGCAGCGCGCGATCGTCGGCGCCGGCCAGCTCGATGTTCGCTCCCGTCAGGTTTTTCGATCCCGGCAGTAACCAAAGCTGCTCGATCTCCGTAGGCAAAATGACCTGCTCCGCCGGGCAGTCTCCCATGAGCACATCGTAGGTTGAACGGCGATTATCATCGCGCTGTATGCCGAGGCCGGACGATGCGTTCGCTTGCGGATCGCAGTCCACCAACAGCACGCGAAGCCCCTCGATTGCCAGGCAAGCCGCCAGGTTGATCGCCGTCGTGGTTTTGCCCACCCCTCCTTTTTGATTGACGATGCCGAGTATCCTGCCCATGGCATTCCAGAGTAAAGGGAAGGACGATTCAAATGCAGGCTATTGCACTGTGGAGAACTCGGCGGAGCTGTGGAAAGCTCCCAGCGTCTCCGCAGCGCTTTCCATGCAACCAATTGAGAAAGAAAGAGATCTACTGAGGACCGTGCTGACCACCCTCTTTCATGGAAAAACTCGCTACGGTGGAAAACACTCGTCAGTCGAGGGTTGCCGAGGCAGTTTTCACGGGCTGTCCCAGAATGGGCTTTTGCCTGTTTAGGGTCTTGTTCCACGTGGAACAATCATCCCGTTTCGGATCTCGCTTCCCAAAATTGTTCCACGTGGAACAGCCTCAGAACCACTCGAGATTCACGGAAAACCACAGACTTGCGACTCGCTTCCTTGATCGCCCATCCCCTAGGGGCTAGGTTTCCGGCCCAAAGCAATCAATCGGTTCTGACTCCGAGGCATCCCTATCGGCTCTAGCCAGAAAAACTCCCCGCCGCCAGCCGTTCGCAGCTTCGCAAGCTCCCCGTTTGTGGTCATCACCGCCAGCCAACCGCTCGGCTTTACCAGCCGAGCAGCCGCATCCACCGCTCTCAGCATCCGCTCCACGGCTCGCAATACCACGCAATCAAACTGCGCTTCTAGATATTCGGCCCGAGAAGCATGAACTTTGGCTGAGATGCCCAACACCCGCACTGCCTCCTGCAAAAATGCCGCCTTCTTGCCTTGGGACTCAGAAAGCGTTACGGATATCTCCGGCCGGCAAACCGCAATCGGGATGCCGGGCAACCCAGCGCCGGAACCGAAGTCCAGCAGCGTAGCAATTCCGCGAGGCAGCGCGCGTGCGCAAGCAATCGACTCCACAAAATGACGGGCCAGAATGCCTTCTTCGCTTCGGATCGATGTCAGATTGATTCGCGCATTCCAGCGAAGAATAAGCGAAAGATAAGCCTCAAATCGCTGCGCCTGAACCTCACTCAACCCCTCAAGCCCAGCCGCGATCAGCAGAGCCTTCAACCGTTCGCCAGCCCGATGCCCAGCCTCTCTCATAACTTGGCTGCCGATTTGTACGCCGGATGCGCTTCGGATTGAACTCCAGCATCACCGGGGAGTTTGGAATTTCCGGCCGCCGGTGGTTGCCAACCCTCTGCCGCCTTCACGAAAGCGGTAAAAATGGCGCGTGAGAATGCGCTTTGCGTGTAACTCCGCTCAGGATGCCACTGAACGGCAACAACATAATGATCCGTTGCGTCCAACTCCAACGCCTCGATCACGCCATCCTCCAGCGAGACCGCGCTCACCCGCAAATTGTCACCGGGCACGCGGACGGCCTGATGGTGGCTGGAGTTCACCTGGACTTCGAGCGATTCACCAGCCGGCACAAGTCCCCTTAGCCTTGAGTTGGGTGCGATTCTGATCGGATGCGCTTCCACCATCTCCCGCCCCGGCCGATGATTGACCTTCGTCTTCAGATTCTGAATCAGCGTCCCATTCCGCCATACGTTCAAGCCCTGGGCTCCGTGGCAGATGGCCAGAATAGGCTTGCGCAGGTTGAAGGCGTCCTGCAGTAAAAGCTCATCTACGGCGGTGCGTGCCGGATCGGCAGGGTTGCACTCCGGAATTGGCTCTTCGCCATACCTTTGCGGATCTACGTCATAACGGCTTCCTGGCAAAAGAATCCCTTGTACTCCAGCCACCCTCCTCGCGGCATCTTCCTGCGGTTCATCCAAAGCCACCACCACCGGCGTTGCTCCCGCGGCTTCTAGCGCGGCTAAATACGGCGGCAAAGCTTGCCGGTTGTATTCCATATCTCCGCTGGTGGGCACAGGTATCGCGATGCGTACCGTCATATGGTCCATTGTAAGCCGTGTGCTCAATTTCGACGCTTCATTTCTCCGGCGCTATCACGCGAATGCGATGTGCTTCCCGCGGCAGAAACGATCGAGGAAGAACTTGCATCGGAGCAGCCCAGCGGCAAAATCATTGCCCTTGTATTCCTATAACTAATTGAAATATAATAAGTTATTGTATATTAAGCGGGTCAGATGCCATCGTTTTCTAGGCCATTTTGCTCCAGTTTCACCGCGAACCGATACCCCGTAGGGGGCAATGGATCGATAACCGGGATCTCAGGAAAATAATTTTAATTTTTGTATTTGCATTCTTCTGAATCTATGCTATAGTGTATTTATTCCGGATGGAGAGTGACGAGTGATGGTCGTCCTCTTCAAACGGAAGTAGTTTGCGTCACTGGCCTCCCGGCACGAACAGCTTGAACGTTCGTGCCGTCTTTTTTTTGTGCGCTGGCCTATTAGCAACAGAGGACGCGGCACCGAATGCCCCCGAGCAAAAAGCTGTGCAACTGATTCAGCCACGCCCGGCGCGCTGGACAGAGTTCCGGTCCTGCAACTTCTCCGAACTGGAAACGCGGCCCTCTGCGCGGGATCAGCCTTTGGAGGCTGCGCGCTGCGAGCACAGTCACGCTCATCCATAGTTCTCAAGCCAGTGAACAGAACAACGCTGCCGCGTTGCAGGATTTTCTGGCCACGAAGCCGGCGAGCGGAAAGTCCGGAGGCAACGCAGGAGAAAAAAATTTTGGCTGGAGGATGCGCGCTGGCAATCGTCAGATGCTGCTGCCCGTCCCCGCTTGTGCTGCGCCCGCAGCCGTAGGACGCTACCGGAAGGATGGGTACAAGAAGGATCGGTTCAAAGTGTGGGTGTTTGAAGATTCGCTGCGGTTCAGGACAGCCTGTCGGTCTGTGCCGCCAGATGAAAATCCTTCTCGGTCAACCCGTTGGCGTCGTGGGTTATGAGGGCCAGGCGCACGCGGTTGTAGCGAATGTCGATGTCCGGATGATGCCCGGCCGCCTCAGCCAGTTCGCCGACTTGGTTCACAAACCGCAGCGCGGCGCTAAAGTCATTGAAACTAAATGTTTTCACTAGTTCGCCGGCGTCGATCCGCCAGCCTGGCAACGAGGCCAGACGCTGAGCAACTTCTTGCGCCGATAATGCGGCCATGACGAACGCTCCTTGAGAATGGACTGCCTGGAGACTGGACGAAAAGCCAAGTCAGCGCTTGGGAATATGCGCGGCATGGCCGGCTTCGAAGGCCGAGAAGCGTTTGTTTTGGCCGCTGATCTCAGCACGCAACTCCTGCCAAAGTTCGTTGGGAATCTTGAGAAATACCTCAACGACGGCAGGATCGAACTGCGCCCCGGAGCAGCGCAGAATTTCTTCACGGGCGGCGTCGAAGCTTCTGGCTTTGCGGTAGGGCCGGTCGCTGGTAATGGCGTCGAGGGTGTCGGCAACGGCGAAGATGCGCGCGCCGATGGGGATCTCCTGGCCGCGGAGGTTGCTGGGATAGCCGCTGCCGTCGTAGTGCTCCTGGTGGCAGAAAACAATTTCGGCAGCGCCGGCAAGAAAAGGGATTTTGCGCAGCATGAAGTAGCCGCGTGTGCAGTGTTCGCGCATCAACTTCTGTTCTTCCGCAGTCAGTTTGCCGGGCTTGCGCAGGATCTCATCGGGGATGGCCATCTTGCCAATGTCGTGGAGAAAGGCGCCTCGGGCAATAACTTTGATTTCATCTGGGGGCAGACCCATGGCGCGCGCCAAAGCGATGGTGTAGGCAGTGACGCGCTTGGAGTGGCCCTCGGTTTCTGAGTCTTTCAGGTCCAAGGCGTCGCCCAGCGCTTCCAGCGTCACGTCATAGGAGTGTTCCAGGTCTTCCATGGCATGGTGCAGCATCTCCGTGCGCGCGCGTACCATCTGCTCCAGGCTCTGCTGGTAGCTATGGCTCTCTTCCAAAACCCGCCGGTAGTGCAGGGCGCGCTCCACGGTGCTCATCAAGTGGTCGCGCTCGAAGGGCTTAAGCAGGTAGTCGTAAGCGCCGCGGCGCATGGAGTCGATGGCCACGCTGATGTCGTGAACAGCGGTGACCATCACCACGGGAACACCCGGCTGCTGCGCGTGGATGCGCTCGAGCAACACGATGCCATTGATGTCCTGCATTACGATGTCGGTGAGCACCAGGTCAAAGGTGTTCAGCGCCAGAGCCTCCAGCGCTTCGCGGCCGTTGGAAACCAAGGTCACCTCGTAACCCTCATGCTCAAGGGTTGAGCCCATCATCGAGCGCACGTGCACCTCGTCGTCCACCACAAGAATGCGAGCCTTCCTGTGCGTGTCCGCCTCGCGTTGCGCTCGCGAATCCGCCTCGGATTTTGGGGTTCCCGCTCCTCTAGGGTTCAATGCCAAGCAGATTCCCCCATGATCTCCGCATCCTTGCACTGCGGCTGCGAAGAGATTTGCCCGCGAAGACTGCGCCACTTTACAACGGGCCGCTGGGGCTCGACCACAAAAGAGCGACCCCGCAATCCTCTTATCGGCCAGGCTATCCTATCTCTACTCACCCGAAATACGAGCCTCCGCGTTCCGCAGTTCCTTGAACGGAATGCGTCGATAGCTTTCTTGGTCCACCAAGCTCCAGGGGCTTGGCTTCCACCCCGGCGGCGAAGACCTGTCGCTGAAAAACCTCGGCTTGCTGCCTGCTCCCACACGAAACGGACCAGGCACCGGGCTGGAGAATCATGATCCAGAGACTCCGTCGCGCTATCCAAGGGGCCCCGTAAAGATTCCGCTATGCGCTCAAACTTAAGACTATGATTCCAGACTATCAAACAGGCCGTAGAAACCCGCCACAAATCTCCCTTGCTCTAGGGGAGCAAAACACCGGGAATCCAACAAGCTGAGCGTAGCTTTGCGCAATGTCAATCCTCAATGCCCCGAAAGTTGTAACATGCACCACGGATCAAGGGGCAGCGCCAGTCAAACACTGGCACGGACTTCTTGCCGAATTAGATGCCGGCAGCGAGATCATAGGAGCAGGAATTCAGGCTTCAGTTGCGGAGGACATTTTTTTTGAGAGGGCATACGGCGTGCGCGGGGATGAGAAACGTTGCTGTTGAGGAGCCTGCCCTATAACGCGATCCCGGCCGGCTCCACTTTGCCCGAATTTCCGTCGGCGCAGCGGGGGGCATCTTGCAGCTCGCGCCGTCTCTTTCCAGAGCGGAAGCAAGCGTGCCTGGCTGGGATACAATCCAAGCTCATGAATCATAGAGGAAAAGACGCAAAGCCTGCGGAGACGCTTGCTGTTCGCTACCTCCTGGTGACTTGGATCATGGTGATCAGCGCGGTCTCCTTCCTTGACC
>JAJYZC010000016.1 GCA_021800255.1 Acidobacteriota bacterium | reverse complement strand
GTTGCAGAAGCTGCTCCACTACATCTGCCGGGAGGGCTTCGAGCACCACGTGGCGGCCAACTTCAGCGACGTTTCCAAGGCCGTGCACGAGGCCGCCCGCTACCTGGGATGGGAGAGCCATTACCACCCGGCGCTCGAAGAGTAGGCGCTCCGGCTGCGTCTCTCCCGGCGCCTTCGCGTTGCGCAAGGGGCGCAGCTTGGAGCCGCGCTTCTGAGGAGCTGAAACCAGACTGCGCCCGAAATGGAGTAGCAATCGCCGAGTTACCTGCCTGCGCCGTCAGGCTGAGCATGGCCTTGCGGCTGTGTGGGCAGCATGTAGATCACCTCGCCGGGCTTGGCGTAGTGGAGTTTTTTGCGCGCTTCGCTTTCAATCGCATCGGGGTCTGTCTTGAGCTGCTGGATATGCTGCCGCATCTGCGCGTTCTGCTGCTGCAAGTCTTTGATCTCCCGCTGCAGTTCACGGTCTTGGGCGCGTTTGCGCTGCCAAAATGACACACCATCCTTGCCGGAGATCACGTGCCAGGTCAAGAGCAGCGCCAGGACAATGGCGATCAGCGTTCCGGCGGGACGCCACGCCCGCCGCGCCCATGCCAGCGCGCGCCGGCGCAGCGAAAGATGGGCGGCGTCCACAGCAGGGTTTCGGGTTTGCGCTCTCACGGCCGCCATCGATCCTGGCCCCCCTTGAGCGAAGAGTGCGATGCCGCTCAACGAAGCAAGACTGCCTTCTACTTCTCAGTGAACGCAACCTTTCACCGCGGGTCAAGGGGAAGTCCCTGTGGAACGGGCGGAAGGAACCAAGGTCGGCAAGCAGCTTCCGAATCTGCGCCAGGCGATGGATGGTCAAACCTGTTGGCGGCGGTTCTTGCGGCGTACAATGGGCGCATTGAGGGCGAGCGTGTGACGGAGAAGGCCATCACCATTTCACCGGGGCCGCGGCTGCGCGCAGCCATGGTGGTGGCGATCCTTGCCGATATACTGCAACTCTTAGTGTTTCCGTTCGTTGTGGAGGGAGCGGTATCGCCCACCGATGACTTGATCGATCTGGCGGTGGCGGCCATACTGGTGGCTCTTTTGGGCTGGCAGTGGGAGTTTATGCCCTCGTTCGTCGCCAAGGTGGTGCCGGCAGTGGATATGGTTCCGTTCTGGACCTTGGCAGTCGCCAATGTGTACCGGAAATCGAAACAGGCGGTGGCGCGGATGGAAGGATCGGGCACAGGCGACCCGTTGCGCAGCAGCCAACGCCGCTCGTAAACGGCGTTACGACGGTTCTCCAATTCCTATAGAGTGCTGAGGGAGGCGCCTAGAGCGTGTTTCATAAATGACCGTTGTGGCAGGCCAAGCTCCCGATCCCCGGCTTGTTCCCAGCTCCCATACAAGGCAGAACCATCCGCATGGGGTTTATGAAACACGCTGCTAGTCGCCGTCCCCAGGGGATTTTTTGACGGGCGCGAGGAGCATGGGAGGAACAGGCTTGTTGCCCATGGCGTCTTTCCACAAGATGATGTTCAGCTTCTGAGTGGGAGCGCGGTCTTCGTGGGTGAAGTCCATCTTCATGCTGGCGCGGGCGCCGTAAGCATTTTTGGGATTGGCCTGGTAGATGAGGCCGTTCCGTTCATTGGCGTAGTCGGCGTTGTAGGGCGGCTGATTGCCGGGGCCGGTGAAGAGCGAGGAAAGCACGGAGCAGAAAGCATCGTTGTCATTCATGGGCGGCAGGCCGAGGAGCATCTCGATGGTGCGCAGGACGCTGACCGTGGAGTAGAAGCGGCTATCGACGAAGGGACCGCCGTGAGGACCGCGGGGCGAGTACTTGCTGACGACCAGAGCGATGCTGCGGTGAGCATCGACGTGATCGGGGCCGTTCTGGGCGTCGTCTTCGAGGATGAAGAAGGCGGTGTCGTTCCAAAAGGGCGAGTGGGAGACGGCCTGGACGGCGCGGCCGACGGCGAGCCTATTGGCGGCGCTGCTCAGCCGGTGCCTGTTCCCGCCAGGCGACCCGCATCCGGCGGCGATTCCCCGTGCGCCTTGTAGACCGGAAGAAGCCACTTCCGGTAAGCAGGCAAAAGCCCGTGCGCGGCGTCGAGGTACAACTGGCGCAGGCGGAGGGTGAGAGTTCCGATGACGCCGCCGCCGACGGGACGATGATCGACGCGCACCACCGGGGCCAAGCCGACTGCCGTGCCAGTAAAGAAAAGTTCGTCGCAGATGTAAAGCTCGCTGCGGTCAATGGATCGCTGGACGGTTTCCAGGCCAAGCTCGCGGCGGGCAATCTCCATGACCGAAGAGCGTGTAATGCCTTCCAGCACGTTATCCGTGACCGGAGGGGTGATGAGCGTTCCGTCGCGCACCATGAAGAGGTTGGACGAAGCGCCCTCGGCCACATGGCCGTCTTCGTTGAGGAAGATGGCCTCGTCGAATCCGCTGCGGCGGACCTCGTCGCCGGCCAGCGCGCTGTTGACGTAGGCCCCGCAGATTTTGGCGCGGGCGGGAATGGCGTTGTCCTCGACGCGACGCCAAGAGCTAACGCCGGCGTGCAGCCCCTGATCACTGTGCAGGTACTCGCCATAGGGGAGGGCGACGACGGCGAAGGCGTCGCGATCGTCGGGGCTGACGCCGATGCGCTCGGCGCATTTGTAGGCCAGAGGCCGGACGTAAAGGCCGGCGCGCAAGCCGTTGCGGCGCGCGAGCTCGACCGTGAGGGCGCACAACTCCGCAGCCGGCAGGGGAACATCGATGTGGAGGATGCCGCAGTTGCGCCGCCATCGCTCGAAATGCTCCAAGGGGCGCAGAATGTAAAGCTCTTCCGCAGCAGCGTCCCAGTAGGCGCGAATGCCTTCGAAGACGCCGGTGCCGTAATGGAGGGCATGAGTGAGGATTCCGACGCGGGCCTCGGCAAGGGGCACGAATTGCCCGCCAAAGTAGACGATCAAATTGGGATCAGGTCCGGGATTCATTGCTCACCTCCACTCCATCCCAGCGGCGAAGACCTGCCGCAGGGGGCCCCTCCGCGAAGGATTCCCGGAGGAGCTTGCGCCCCAGGGCCAAGGCGCGCTCGTCAAGTTCGATCCACTTGGGACGCTGGATGAGGCGGCGCAGTGCGGCGTCAACACTGGCTTGCGGCGGGGCGGCTGCGATCTCAAGGACAGCGCCGAGCATAATCATGTTCGAGGCGCGGGCGTCACCGAGTTCGTCGGCCAGGCGGGTAAAAGGCAGCGCCAGGACATGTACGTCAGGGCGCGCGCAATCGGCTGGAAACTCGTCGCCGTTGTAGATGATCCATCCGCCGGGACGGACACTCTGGTCGAATTTGCGCAGCGAGGGCTCGTTCATGGCCACCAACACGCTGGGCGAGGCGACCAGGGGCGAATCGATCTCATGGCTGGCCAGGCGCACATGGCAGTTGGAGGTGCCCGAGCGCATCTCCGGGCCGTAAGAAGGCAGCCACGAAACTTGAAGCCCAGCGCCGAGGCCGGCTTCAGCGAGGACCTCGCCGAGAAGCAGAACGCCCTGGCCTCCGAAGCCCGCGATGCGCACCTGAAGATCGATCTCTGTCCCGGCTGCCATCCTAAGTTCCGGGCCGCCGCGGCCTGGAGCCGAAAGCCTGCCCTGAGCGGAGATCGCGCCAGCGTTCGAAGTCGCATGGGGACCTGTGGCAGCTTCGTCAGCGACTCCGAGGATGCGTGGAATCTCATCGAGCGCAGGAGGCGGATCGGGCCGGGGGAGCGGCGCGCGGTCCTTGGTGCGGTCGCAAAAGACGCCGAGCGGGAAGGTTTTTCCCATCACATCGCGGACCCAATGCTGGGCTTCCACGGCGGTCATCTTCCAGATCGTTGGACAGGGGGAGAGGACCTCGATGAGCGAGAAGCCCAAACCGCGCACTTGATTTTCGACCGCGCGGCGGATGGCGCGCGCAGCTTGGGCAACCTGGCGGTTGTCGCCCAGGCCGACGCGCTCGATGTAGACGGGCGCTTCCAGCGTGGAGAGCAGCTCGCAGATGCGGAGCGGGTAGCCCTCGCTGGCGGCGCAGCGGCCCTCGGGGGTGGTGGTGGTCTTCTGGCCGAGAAGCGTGGTGGGCGCGGCCTGGCCGCCGGTCATGCTGTAGATGGCGTTGTTGACGAAGATCACCGTGATGCGCTCGCCGCGGTTGGCGGCGTGGAGAATCTCCGCCGAGCCGATGGCGGCCAGATCGCCATCGCCCTGATAGCTGATGACGACGGCCTCGGGACGGCTGCGCCGGATAGCAGTGGCCACGGCGGGCGCGCGGCCGTGGGCGGCTTGCACGTTGCCCACGTCGAAGTAGCAGTAGGTAAAGACCGAGCAGCCGACAGGGCCGACGAGGATGGTGCGGTCCTGCACGCCAAGGTCATCGATGGCCGAGGCGAGCATCTTGTGCACAATGCCGTGGCCGCAGCCGGGGCAGTAGTGAGTCTGGTGCTGGAGGCTGTCCTTGCGCTCGTAGCGAGCGTAGAAGGATTTGGCCTTAGAGAAGGCAACGGTACATTCGGAAAACTCTTCGTTAGACATCGACTAGATGCTCCTCGTCTGGCGTCAGGGCCGGCAAACGCCCCGGCGAGCCATGTTCGCTCACAGAAGATCCCGGCAAGTGACGCCGCGCCTGCTCGTGAACGAAGCGCAGCACCTCCTCGTGGCCGGGGACATTGCCGCCCATGCGGTTGAAGAACTCCACCGGGCGCTCACCGTTGAGGGCCAGGCGCACGTCCTCAAGCAACTGGCCGTTGCTCATCTCCACAACAAGGAAGACGCGGGCGTGGGCAGCGAGACGCTGAAAGTGCGCGGCCGGGAATGGATAAAGGGTAATGGGACGCAGGAGGCCGGCGTTGAGGCCGGCGGCACGGGCCTCGGCGGTGACGGCCTTGAGGATGCGGCCCACGATGCCGTAACCGACGAGGACGATGCCGGCGCCGTCGGCATGGTACAGTTCGGCGCGGGCCTCATGGATCTGCGCACGGCGGTATTTTTCCTCGAGGGCGCGGATGTGCCTCTCCATCTCGTCGCAATCGAGATGGAGCGAGGAGATGAGGTTGGGGCGCGTGGCGGCGGTTCCGGTGACGGCCCAAGGCGGCGGCGGCGCCTCAACAGCCTGCTCCTGGAACTCGACCGGCTCCATCATCTGGCCGACGAAGCCATCGGCCATTACCACGACGGGGTTGCGGTAGCGCGCGGCCAGGTGGAAGGCCCGAGTGGTCAGATCAGCCATCTCCTGCACGGAGTGCGGGGCCAGGACTAGGGTGCGGTAATTGCCGTGGCCGCCGCCTTTGACCACCTGATGATAATCGCCCTGCTCGGCGGCGATATTGCCCAGCCCCGGACCGCTGCGGGTGATGTCGGCGATGACGCAGGGCAACTCGGCGCCGGCCATGTAGCTGATGCCCTCCTGCATCAGGCTGATGCCGGGGCCGCTGGAGGCGGTCATGGCGCGCACGCCGGCTGCGGCCGCGCCATAGAGCATGTTGATGGCCGCGACCTCGCTCTCAGCCTGCACGTACACGCCGCCGGTTTTGGGCATGAACTCGGCGGCGGCCTCGGCGATCTCGCTGGCGGGGGTGATGGGATAGCCATAAAAGGCGCGGCAGCCGGCTAGGATGGCGCTTTTGACGATGGCTTCGTTGCCCTTCATGAGGTGTTTGCGCATTCGGTTCTCCTCAAAACAACAAATCCGCAGTCAGCGAGCGAGTAAGTCAGCACAAGCTTCAGAGGAGCAAGGGCTGGGCCGCAGCGGCGAGATGCGATAGACGGTGATGGCGCCGGGCTCAGGGCAGACCATGAAACAGATTCCGCAGCCGGTGCAGCCCGCGCCCGCGTAGACCGCGGTGTGATAACCGTAGTGGTTGAGCCGCTCGCTCAGGCCAATGACCTTGGGCGGGCAGGCCTCAATGCACAGCCCGCAGCCTTTGCACTCGTCGCCATCGATCCTCAACCGGCCTCGATCCTGTTTCTTGGCCTCAAACATCTGCTTCGCATCTTCTGCGCGCCGATGTGCCGGCGCTGAACCTAAGCTCACAAAGTTTGCCTCCCCTCGCGTGTCTGCATTGCCTTCAAAAACCCGCGTTATTCTGCTCTTTGCTCGAGGGGGTCCGCAGTGATGGAGATCACCCTCCATCCCACGATCTCCTCTGATGCAAATAACACATAAATAATGAGCTACAACCTTGGCCCCGCCGGAGATGACGGCGCCTTTATGGTTTGAGTGAGGGGTCAGCCGGCGACCGGAGTAAAGAATGGGGAGGGTCGAATTACCGGGTTGATTGAGGGATTGGTAAGCCGGCGAGGGTGGGATGAATGGCGGAGGAAAAGCGGCGGAGCAAGAAACCCACGCCGGCGAGATCGCCGGCGCGCTGGAAGCGGATACGGAGCCAAAACGGGAGCATTCCCGAAGCGCAATCAATCGCTCTTGCCGGAGCCGCCGGCCATGTCGCTGGGCAGCTCCACCTCGATGAGGGTAAAGAGCGTCTGGCCGGGCGCGGAGCTTTTGAAGGCCACGATGTGCTGGTGCTGCTTGGAGCCGGCTTCAAGTGCGAAGCCGCTGCGGCCGGAGCTAGTTCCGTAGCTGGCGCTGTCCCCGTTGACCTGAATGACGGGCTGGCCTTTGTTCGAGCAGGTGAGGCCCTCCGAGGTCACTGTGGGCGTGCCCACGGGAGAATCGTCCTGGCACGCGATCACGTCTCCGTAGCGGCCCAGGGCTTTTTTATAGAAGGCGACGACCTTTTCCTGACCGTCAGTGGTGGAATAATTGACGACGCGCACGCGCATCTGCCATTTGCCGAAGCCCACGTGTACGTCGGCCGACTTGTCATTTTGGTTGTCCTGAGCGATTTTGGCGCCGGGATAGACGGGCAGGCCGACATCGGCGGCGGTGAGATGGTTGGTGGCCACGTTGACGCCGCCGAAGGGCGTCTCCACCTGGACGTTCTTATCCTGCCCGTTGGCGCTCTTTTGAACGTTGATCTTGCATCCGGCGAGGCCGGCGGTCAGCGCCAGCGCGGCCATGGCGAAGAGCGCCCAGTTGCGATCGGCACTCCGAATCGGCCGTGGTGTCATAGGGAAATCCCTCCTGGGTTGCTATACGGCGGCGAGGGCCCAAAGGTTCCCGGAATCGAGGGGCAGCCTTCTTCCCGCTTATCAAACGATCTGGTTGCGGCGCAAGCATCCATCCGCTTTTCCGCGCCCTCAGTGCAAGGACAGAAAGATTCCGGCGATGGTCGCGCTCATCAGGTTGGACAAGGTGCCGGCGACCACCACGCGCAGGCCGTAGCGGGTGACCTCGGAGCGGCGTTCCGGCGCCACCACGGAAAAGCCGCCCACCAGAATGGCGATGGACGAGAGGTTGGCGAAGCCGCATAACGCAAAGGAGACGATGGCCAGCGTGCGCGGGTCCAGCACCTGCAAGCCGGCGGCGGCCACCGAAGCGGCGCTGTGCAGGTAGGGAGAGAGACGGACGTAGGCCACGAACTCGTTCAAAATCATCTTCTGGCCGAGAAAGCTGCCTGCGATCTGCGCGTTATGCCAAGGGACGCCGATCAGCCAGGCCAGCGGCGAGAAGAGCACGCCCAAAAGGTACTCGAGGGTCCATCCCGGATGGCCGAACAAACCGCAAACATAGCCTGAGACGCCGTCGGCCAGCGCGATGAGGCCGATGAAGGCGATAAGCATGGCGCCCACGTTGAACGCGATCTCGAGGCCCACTGTGACCCCTGAGGCCGCGGCGTCGATGATGTTGGCCGGGCGGCGCTCGTCGAAGGCGATGTGCGTGAATCCGGCGGCGCTCTCTTCCGTGGTGGGACAGATAATTTTGGCGAAGAGCAGGCCGCCGGGAATGGCCATGAACGAAGCCGCCAACAGATATTGCATGTTGACGCCCAGGCCGGCGTAACCGGCCAGCACCGAGCCGGCCACCGAGGCCATGCCGCTGGACATGACCGCGAACAGCTCCGAACCGCTCATGGTTTTGGCGAAGGGCTTGACCATGGCCGGCATCTCGCTTTGGCCGAGGAAGATGGTGGTGGCGGCGGAAAAAGACTCGATCCTGGATACGCCGATGGCTTTTTGAAAGAGCGTGCCCAGCGCCAGGACCACCCATTTCATCACGCCGGTGTAATAGAGCACGGAGATGAGCGAAGTGACAAAGATAATGGCGGGCAGCACACGGAAGGCGAATATGTAGCCGCCGCTGCCGAAGAGCTGGAGCATCTTGGATGAAACCAGGCCGCCAAAGAGAAAGGAAATGCCGTTGTCGCCGTAAGCAAAAACGCGGTTGACCACATCCGCCGCGCCGCCCAGAATGTCTTTACCTAAAGGCACAAACAACACAAAGGCGCCGATAGCGATCTGCGACAGCAGCGCCCCGGCGACCACGCGCAGCCGGACGCGGCGGCGGTTCATGGAAACGGCATAGGCGATCAAAAGCAAAACCAACATGCCCAGCAGACTGCGGAAAACACCCATCTTCTTCTCCTCGTGAGGAACTCGTGCCTTCGTTTTGCGCGATCCTCTCATCATAAGCTCCGCCAAAGGGCTGCCTGGGTTCGCGGCCGCCGCCAGGTGCGCCGCGGCGCAGCCTGCGCCCGCGCGCCGGTCGCGGCCGCACCTGAAGGAAGCAAAACAAGAAGCCGCCTTCCGATCCCAAGCCATCGATTCTGTTTGAGAGGAAGCTCGAGGCGGGCCAAACAGCAGTGTGAGTCCGCTAAAAATGCAGCCCAAAATCGATTTTGTGGTATTCTCCAGAGGAGGCTGCGGTTCTCAGCCCATGCCTACGCTGAGCGAAAAACTCGCCGATCCAACGCGATTCCTGATAGCCACCGAACTGGTATCGGTGCGCGGATCGATGGCCGGAGCCAACGCCATCAAGGCGCGCAACTTTGCCGGCGATCTCATTGCCAGCCCGGCGATAGACTGGATCTCGATTACCGACAATGCTGGAGGCAATCCGCAGCTTGCGCCGCTCGTGCTCGGCAGGCCGATCCTCTACGCCGGCAAGGAAGTGGTCATCCACCTGACTTGCAAGGACCTGAACCGGAACGGCCTGGAGAGCGAAGCCTGGATGCTGAACAGCGAGGGCTTCCACAACATCTTGGCCATGACCGGCGACTACCCGGTGACAGGCAACGACGGGCTGGCGCGTCCGGTCTTCGACATCGACTCCATCGGCCTGATCTCTCTGCTCGGCAAGATGAACCGGGGATTGAGCCACGCGGGGGCAGGCACGGAAGAGCGGCTTGAGAAGACTGAGTTCTGCATCGGCGCGGTGACCACCAACTTCAAGCTGCGCGAGGGCGAGGTCATTCCCCAGTACTTGAAGCTCCAGAAAAAGGTAGAGTGCGGCGCGCAGTTCATCATCAACCAGATCGGGTTTGACGCGCGTAAGATCAGTGAGCTGCGCTGCTACATGGATGCGAACCGGATGCGGAAAACGCCGCTGATCGGCAACGTTTACCTGCTGAGCCGGCGCGTCGCGCAGCTCTTCCACCAGGGCAAGATTCCCGGCGTTGTGGTCAGCGATGCGCTGTGGGACGTTTGCTGCGCGCGCGGCGCTTCGCCCGATCGCGGCCAGGCGTTCTTTCTGGAATTCGCCGCCAAGCAGATTGCGATTTACCGCGGCCTGGGTTTCCGCGGCGTCTATCTGGGCGGGGTGCATAATTTTTCCGCCATTGAAAAGATTCTGGAGATGGAGCGCGGATTCGCGCCCGATGACTGGAAACAGTTTGCGCGCGAAATCCGGTTCTCGCGGCCAGGCGAGTTTTTTTATTACGCCGAAGATCCGGCCACGGGGCTTGCCGATCCGCAGCGGGAGACGGCCAGGCCTCGCCAGCATTCAAACCATGTGACGGCGCTGTATCAAATCTCCAAGTGGTCGCACGAAACGATGTTTATCCCAGGCAAGGCGTTTGCCCGATGGGGCGGCAGCGTTTGCGCCCACTCGCAGGACCCGATGCAAGGGCCGCGTCCGCTGCGGATTCTTGAGCGCCTGAGCAAAGCGGCTTTGTTCCGCTGCAAGGATTGCGGCGACTGCTCGTTGCCCGACATCGCGTATCTGTGCCCGGAATCGCAGTGCGCGAAGAACCAGCGCAACGGCCCCTGCGGAGGCACGCGCGAGGGGCGGTGCGAGGTGGACGGGTACGGCGATTGCATCTGGCTGCGCGCCTACGAGCGGCTGAAGTACGACGGCCGCGAAAAGCTGCTTCTGGACCACGCGCCTGTAGTCCAGAATCAAGGCCTGCGGGGAACGTCGGCCTGGGCGAACCTGTGGCTGGGCCGCGATCACCATAGCAAACGGGAGGCAGCGCACACAGACTCCTGTTCACAGCAAGAGGAGCTACAGAAGAAATGAATCGAAAACTGCACATCATCGGCGAATTGATGAATAATTCCTACGCCCGCGCGCGCAATGCCTTCACCGCGCGCGATCTGGAGGGCTACCGCCAACTGGCGCGGCGGCAGTCGGAGCTGGGCGCGGATTATCTTACCCTGAACCTTGACGGCACGCAGCGCATCCAGGTGCGGCGGCAGGAGATGCTCGACTTTTTGCCCGATGTGATTCCGGCTATTCAGGAAGCGGCGCCGGCGCCCATCGCCTTCGACAATCCGTCGGTCGAGTATCACAAGGTTGCGCTCCGGCATTATGACCGGAAAAAGAGCGGCGCGCCGATTCTCAACTCTCTTGCGGCGTCGCGCGAGCACCTCGAGGAGATGATCGAGCTGGTGAAGCACTACGACACGCTGGTCATCGTGATGGCCTCGGAGATGTTCGTGCCTGGCGGCACTGCGCAGTGCCTCAATCCGCAAGACTCACATCGCGCGGCGAAGTATTTTGTGGAGTTGCTGGCGACAAAAGCGGGCCGCCGCAACGATCAGATCATCATCGATACCGGCCTGGCGCCTGTGGGCGCGGATACGTATGGCCTGGTGAACACCGGGCTGGATGCGATGCGTCTGATCAGCGCCGATCCCGACCTGAAGGGAGTTCACATGATCGTCGGCCTCTCGAACTTTGCCTGGGGCACGCCGCGGGAGGTTCGTGATGAGCTTGAGAAGGCCTATCTTACGCTGGGCATGAACGCAGGCTTGGATTTTGCGCTCGCCAATCCAGAAAAGTCGCCCGCTCCGCTGCCCGGCGATCATCCGATGGCGGCGAAGCTGCGCGAGGCGCTGGAATTGGGCCGGCCAGCCGCCGGCGAGACTCATGAGATTTCCGGTTTTCGCCAGGCCGAGGCCGTCATGGCCATCTGCAGAGAGTTTCAAGCCGTGGAATTTTGAGCGCCGGCCGCTGAGCCGCCGGTCAACGAACGCCGGTCACTGATATGAACACGCTTGCCCCTATTCTCCGCAGCACCGGCCAGCGCCGCGTATGGCTGCGCGTTGGTGCGCTCATTGATGGCGGCAGTACGCCGCCGTTGCGCAACGCGCATGTGGTCTACACCAGCGGCGGCATTCTCTTTGCCGGCGCAGATTCTCCACCACGCAGTTTGCTGGACAGCGGGCAGAAGGAACCGGACTGCGACCTGCCGGATTACACACTTTTGCCGGGGCTGATCGATGCGCACACGCATCTTTTCCTCGAGGGCGGCGAGCTGGATGCGGAAAAGCGCGCGGCTTATCTTGAGCAAACGCCGCAGAGGCTGCTGGACCTGGCCGGGCAGCGGCTGGAGAAGCTCGTGCGCCTGGGCATCATAGCCTGCCGGGACGCGGGCGACAAGGATGGCGTGGGCCTGGCGTTGAGCAAGCAGTGCGCCGGCGAGCATCGCCCGCTGATGCCCTATATTGACAGCCCCGGCGCGGCCATTCATCGCCGCGGCCGTTACGGCGGTTTTATAGCTGAGCCGCTTGAAGACTGCCCTACGCCCCGCCAATGCGTGGAGATGCGCGTGCAGGCCGGGGCGTATCGCATCAAGCTGATTCCTACCGGGATCATCAATTTCAAAAAGGGCTTGGTGGCTGCAGAGCCGCAGATGACAGCGGAGGAAATAGGGGAATTGGCCGCAGCGGCAAAATCGTTGGGCAGGCAAACGCTGGCGCACGCTTCCGGAGACACAGGAATCGAGCGGGTGATAGCGGGCGGCGTGGACAGCATCGAGCATGGTTTTTTTGTGCGCGATGATCAGCTTGCCAAGATGCGCGACCGGCAGATTGCGTGGACGCCGACCTTCGTTCCGGTGCAAAAGCAAGTGGATCATGCCGGCCGCATGGGCTGGGGTGCGGACGTGGTTGGGAATATAAAGAAGATTCTCGACCGCCATGCAGAGAGCCTGGTAAAGGCCCACGCGATGGGAGTGAGAGTGATCGCGGGGAGCGATGCCGGCTCCTACGGCGTGGCGCACGGGATTGGCTTTCTCGACGAATTGGAACTCATGGAGCGCGCCGGGCTTTCCGCGCTGGCCGTCATTCACGCCGCCACGGGGGCCAGCGCAGAGCGCCTTGCGTTCAGGGAGAAGTTTGGCTGGGTCAAGCCCGGATTCCTGAGCCGCTTCATTTTAACGCGCCATTCGCCGTTGGACGGCATTGCGAATCTTCGCAAACCCCGGCTCATCATTTTCGACGGCGAGGTCTTTGCAACCAACGGCAGTGAGGGCTTCACGGGTTTGTAGGAAAAAAGTTAGGGCCGCCGGCCGCCGCCGGCTCCTGACCGGCTGTGCTCTTCCTGCGCCAGTGGCCGATGACCGGAGCAGGAATCTGGACGGATAAGGAAGCTCAAGCGATACAATGTGGGAACGCAACGATCACTCTGGATACGCAGCAGGAGCTATTCATATCGCAGCGCCTCGGCGGGCAGAATGCGCGCCGCCGAAGAGGATGGATACAGCGTAGCCAGCAGCGAGATGCCCAGGGAAACGGCTGAAACAATCACGCCGTCGATCGGGCGCGGGGCAAACGGCAAGGTGCTGATCGAGTAGACCTGCGCGGAGAGATGAATGAAGTGGTAGTGCCCGCCGGCCCAGGAAGCGAAATAGCCGAGCACGAGGCCCAGCGCCGTTCCCATCACGCTAATCAGGAAGCCTTGCAGCATAAAAATGCGCCGCACCTGTTCCGGCCGCACCCCAAAACTCATCATCACGGCGATGTCGCGGGTCTTCTCCATCACCATCATGGTGAGGGCGATGAGGATGTTGAGCGCAGCCACGATCACGATGAGCGCGATGATGATGAAGGTGACCACCTGTTCGAGCTTGAGGGCGCGAAAGAGCTGGCGGTTCTGTTCCATCCAGTTGGTGGTCATAAAACCCTTGCCGGCGGCGCGCTCGATCTCAGCGCCAATCTGCGGAGCGTGATAGATATTGTCGATCTTGAAGCTGATGACCGAGAGCAGATCAGGTTCGCTGAAAAGCTGCTGCGCATCAGCGAGACGCATGAAAGCGTAGGCCGAGTCGTAATCATAGAAGCCGGAGTGAAAGATGCCGGCCACGCGGAACTGCTCATATTTGGGCGCCAGGCCGAAGGGGGTCAGTTCGCCCTGGGGGCTGGTGACCAGCACGCTGTCGCCCACCAGAGCTCCGATCTGGCCGGCGAGGTCGCTGCCCAGAACGATCGGCGGATAGGGCGTGGTGGCCGTGCTTTGGCCGGGAACGGGAATCGTGCTTAGGTTGGCCGCGCCGGGGTTCAGATCTTTCGCCGAGCCGGAGGTGATGGTGTCGAGGATCGTGCTCACGCGGCGCTCTTGTGACGGGATGACGCCCTTGATGAGCGCGAAACCGGCGCGCGGACCACGCGAAACCAGCACCTCGCCGTAGAGCCCGGGCGCGGCTGCGGCCACGTGGGGCAGCTCGCTGAGCCGTTTGAGCAGCGGCCGCCAGTCGCGGATGCCATCCGCCTTGACGCGCATCAGATCGATGTTGGAGATGGCGTCGACGAGCTTGCCCTGGAGGTCGCGCCGCATCCCCGTGGTGATGGCCAAGGCGATGATGAGCGCGGCTACACCCGCGGCCACGCCGGCGACGGAGATGGCGGTCACCACCCCCACCACGGCCTGCCGCCGTTTTGCCCGGAGATAGCGCGCCGCCAGAAAGAGTTCGAATCGCATGGCGCTACTCGTTCTGGGCGGGGATGACCGTCTTGGCGCGGCCCACATTGCCGTACCTGTCGTAGGCGCGCACGGTAATCAGGTTCTCTGCGATCTTGCCCCCGTTCACGTCGAGCCAGACGCGGAACTCGTAGTGCTCGGTCTTGGAGTCGGAGATCCGGCCGATGGGGTCAATATACTGCCACCGTCCCAGATTCAGCGAGTAATCGGCGCTGGCGATGGGCGAGGTCGCGTCGGCGGCGCTAAAGGTGATGAGGAAGGGCTTGCGGCAGCGGCCGTTTTGGCAGTGGAGCGGCTCTGCTGTGGCCTTGAATCCAGTGATCGCCGGCGGCGTCGTATCCACCACGAAACGATCGCTGATCTTGTCTCCCGTAAGCGCATCGCCGCGCGGTACAGACGGAGCGTTGGAGGCCACAACTTTGATCCGGTAGCCGCCGTCGGGAATCTTAGTGGCGTCAAAGCTGTAAGCCTGGGCAGTGATCTTGTCTTTCATCAGCCGCCACGCGCTCTCGCCGTCGCCGCGCAAATAGAGCGAATAGATCAGCTTGCCGCCATCTGGGTCGTGAGCCGACCAGCGCACGGTGACGGCGTTCTTGTCCTTGGCAGCCTGCAGCGGCGTGCTGGCGCTGTCGTCCCCGGTGTCGCCGGAGTTGTCGCTTGATCCCAAGGAGATGTTCACAATTTGTGATGGGCTGGGCAGGCTCTGCTGATTGAGGCGCGCTCCCGGAACCACTACCAGCTGATCCACCACCGGCGCCGCATTTACAGGAAGGTAGTTGACCCCCACGCTGCCGACCACGCCGCCGGTTTTGAGAACCGCCTTCCATTGCAAAAACCGTCCCGCCGGCGAGGCCACAACGCCATCGGTGAGCGGCTGCCAATCGGTCCAGCCGCGGACCGGCTGCCCCACATTGCCGGTGCGGGTAAAAATCTGGTAGCCGGAAGATCCCGGCTCGATTTCGATGCGGCCAAATTGCGACAACACGCCTGTATCCAGCACGCTGCTTGCGTACTCGTGTTTTTCAGCGGCGCCCAGCCGGAAGAGTTTGCCCGTGTTGCCCGTGCCGATGAGCACCCCGCCGGCGGCGTCCGGCCCGGCGGCCATGCTCAATCCCTGCTGCGCATCCAGGTGGCCGATATCCGCGTAACTGCCGTCCTTATGGATGAGGAAGACGCGGCCCTGGTTCCCGCTCACCGCCAGCAGGCCGTCCGGACGAATGGCCAGCGCATAGACGATCGCGTGCTCGTCAGACCACAACCTGCGCGGCGCCTGGCCGGGAGTCAGGGCAAAGATCTCGCTTCCTTCCGGCACCGAAGTGCTGGGATTCACTGCCTGCATCGATTCCGGCTGCACAATGGTCATGGTGACCGCGCCCACTCCCTGCACCGGCAATGGCGGCAGAGGGTTCTTGTTCTTCCCGCCTACGCAGGCCGCGTAAATCGTGCCGTTCTTGCCCACGGCCAGCGAGGTAATCTCCCGCCGCGGGGCCTCAAAGAGCACATAGCCTTTGCCCTGCGGGGTGATGCGGTAAACCAACCCCGAGCCATCCGATCCCGCAATCAGGTTTCCTTTGCCGTCCCAATCCAGCGAGCGGATGTGCGCGTCGTCGCTCTTGAAGAACAGCTCCGGTTTTGCGCCCAATTCAGCCGGATTCACGCGGTAAATCGCCGCCGGATCTCCGGTGGCGATATACAGGCGGCCCACGGAGTCGAAGGTCAGCGCCCAAATATAGCGGGGCTTGCTGCTGGCCTTGTCCGCGCCCGGATGGGCTTCTGCGGCCTTGGCGGCGTCAAAGACCACTGTGGCGCTGGTGTCGTCCTGTGCCGTCGTAGCGTCCGCCTTGAGCCGGTAGACCTTGCCGCTGGGCAGCGTGGCCGCGTAAATCCACCCATCCGGCCCCACCACTACCGCTTGCACGCTAATGTCTTTGGTCTTGAAGAGCGTAAAAGGCTTGCTGCCCTCCGCCGGCGCGAGGCGCAGCACAGCGCCGGGCGAGCCTGTGCCCAGGTAGGCCGCGCCATTCTTATCCACGGCCACCGACCACACAAATGTCGAAGGCGTGGTGAGCAGATGCGTCAGGCCGGGTCCGGCGCGCAGATAACCATCGCTGGTGATGGCAACCCCCAGCGGCGTGCCCTTCTCAAATTGACCCATCTGCGACCGGGTCCAGAGGTGCGTGGCCTGGCCAAGAACCGGAAGTGGGGTGGCGGCTAAAAAAACCGCCAGAGCGAAATGTGTGGACGCAAAATGGAAACGGCGCAGCAAGCGGGAGAATGCAATCATCCTGCCGTTCAGTCTACTAGAGTTAGCCCTTCCGCGTATCTTCTGCGGCCGGCCGGCGAGCGTGTGTTGGATTTCTGCGCCGGAAATTCTGCGGCCACAGCGGTTCCTGAATTGGCGTACCAGGGAAGCACACTTCCTGCCGGCAGCTTCGTTGAGAGAATGCCGCCCGGCGCAAAGCTCAAAATGACACATCCATTCTGGAACCTCTCGATTGCGCGGGCGGCGATGGTTATGGCTCCGCCGCGTTGTCTTCGATGGCCAGGCGCACGTTGCCATTGGAACGTGCCAGGCGGCGCACCGCCTCCTGCTTATCCACCCCGGCTTTGAGCATCACCAGGGCCACGGGCACGCTGCGGCCGGCGCTCTTGATGGTTTCCACAGCGCTTGCACGGTCGATGCCGCAGGCGTTCATGAGAATGCGAATGCCGCGCTCCACCAGCTTGGAGTTGTGCATGTGTACGTTGACCATCAGATTGCCATAGACATACCCAAGCCTCGTCATGGCGCCGGTGGTAATCATGTTGAGGATCATCTTCTGCGCGGTGCCGGCCTTCATGCGCGTAGAGCCGGAGATGACCTCGGGGCCCACGTCAGCGACGATGGCAATATCGGCGGCCTCAGCCAGAGGAGTGCCGTGATTGCAGGTGACTGCGGCGGTGCGCGCTCCGCGGGCGCGCGCATAGGCGACCGCGGCCACCACGTAGGGCGTGCGGCCGGAGGCGGAGATACCCACCACTACGTCCTTGCGCGTGGGACGCCGCCGCGCCAGGTCCCGCTGTCCCAGTTCCTCAGAATCCTCGTTGACTTCGACGGCTGAGGCCAGAGCCTTGGGCCCGCCGGCCATGATGTACTGTACCTGGCCAGGCGCGGTGGAGTAGGAGGGGGGACATTCCGAGGCGTCCAGCGCCGCGATGCGCCCGCTGGAGCCCGCGCCGACGTAGATCAGCCGCCCTCCATCGCGCAGGCTGTGAGCCACCCACTCAATGACCTGGGCGATCTCAGGAATGGCCTTTTTGACCGCTCCGGCAACCTTCCCGTCCTCGTGGTTGATAATGCGGGCTATCTCAAGAACAGATTTCGTATCCAGGCCCTGCGATGCTTCGTTCTGACTCTCAGTGGTCAGTGATTGAAGCAGCGAGACCGGATCACTTTCATGACGATTGTTCTGAGCGCCGGCGCCGTTTCCTTGCCCTGCGGCCGTCTCCGGCGTCATCGAGCTGGTTAACATCGCGTCAGTCTCCAAATGATTGCATCGAGCCCCAGTCTTCATTGTATCTGGAAACTGCAATCCTAACGGAGGATTTGACGATGGAGGATGCCTTCCGTACCCGCGCAGAGGTTTAAGGGATCGCTGGGAAGTGCATTCCGGCGGTTCTCCGGCCTCTGCGCAGAGATGAAGCGACGCCTAGTTTTAAACTTTGCGCTACAATATATTCCTCAAGTACACGGCGGGATGTTACGTCTGCAGGTGGATGCAGGATGGGCATTGCCGCTTCAGGAAGGGCTGGCCGCACAAAAACGGCGTGCGTTCAAAAGAGGAGCCGACGCATGGAACGGAACGACGCGGGAAAGGCGCTCGCCGAGCAACTGCCTCCATTGACTCCTCATGAGGCCACGGTGGAGGCTGACCGGTGCTTGTACTGCTACGACGCGCCCTGCACACACGCCTGCCCGACCCATATTGACATTCCGCGCTTCATCAAGAAGATCGCCACCGGCAATCTGAGCGGGTCGGCGCGGACGATTCTTTCCTCGAATCTGCTCGGCGCTACGTGCGCGCGCGTTTGCCCGGTGCAGGAACTATGCGAAGGGGCCTGCGTGCTGGGCGCGGAGCACAAGCCCATCTCCATTGGGCGGCTGCAGCGTTATGCCATGGACTACTTGTGGAGGCACAACGGGAATCTGCCGGCAACGGCCGCGCCCACGGGCTTTTCCATCGCCGTAATCGGCGCGGGGCCGGCGGGACTTTCCTGCGCCGGCGAACTGGCTAAGCGCGGCCATGCGGTCACCATCTTTGAAAAGCGCGCTCTGCCCGGCGGGCTCTCCACCTACGGCATCATCGCGCTACGCGAGCCAATGGAGGTTGCCCTCGAAGAGACGCGCAGGATCGAGGGGCTGGGCGTGAGGATCGAAACCGGAGTGGAATTCGGCAAGAATCTTTCGTTGGCCGCACTCCAAAAGGATTTCGACGCCGCCGTTCTGGGAGTGGGATTAGGCGGCACGCCGCGACTGGGAATCGACGGCGAAGAATCGGCGGTTGATGGCCTCGCCTATATTGAGGCCAGCAAAACCGATGCCTCCAGCCTGAAGGTAGGCCGCAGCGTGATCGTGATCGGAGCCGGCAACACGGCTATCGATTGCGCCACCATCGCCAAACGTCTGGGGGCAGCGCGCGTCACCGTGGTCTATCGCCGCAGCGAACGCGAGATGACCTGTTACCGGCATGAGTACGACTTTGCCCGCAGCGAAGGGATCGAGTTCCGGTTTCTTGCGCAGCCGGCGCGCATCCTGCGAGCAAACGGCCTGGTGACGGGTCTGGAATGCCTGCGCGTACAACTGGGAGCGCCCGATGCATCGGGCCGGCCGGCGCCCGCGCCGGTTGCGGGGTCGGAGTTCGTGCTGGAGGCGGACCAGATCGTAAAGGCCGTAGGCCAGGAAAAACCCGCTGTGGCGGCGCTTCTGGGCCTGGAAACCAGGAAAGGCTTCATCGCCGTGGACTCCGATTTCAAAACCAGCTTGGACGGCGTCTACGCCATCGGCGACTGCATCCGCTCCACCGGAGCGGCTTCCACGGTGATGGCCGTTGAGGACGGCAAGCTGGCCGCCGAGGCCATTCATGAACAGCTTGCGCAGCGCGCGCAGCGATCCGCGCTGGGGGCGCGCGCAGCAAGCCGTCAGCCGAGACCGGACGGGGCCCCCACCGGCAGGTCTTCGCCGGCGGGTGGAAGACTGGCGTGAGGTAAGCATGGCAGATCTCCGCATCAATTTTGCCGGAATCCGGTCGCCGAATCCTTTCTGGCTGGCTTCGGCGCCGCCCACCAACTCTGGAGCGCAGATTCACCGCGCCTTTGAAGCCGGCTGGGGCGGCGCGGTGTGGAAGACCATCGGCGCGCCGGTGCTCAACGTCTCGAACCGCTACGGCGCGTGGGGCTTCGGCCATCAGCGTATGCTGGCCATCAACAACGTGGAACTGATCTCCGACCGGCCCCTGGAAGTGAATCTGCGCGAGATTGCCGAAATCAAGCGCGCCTGGCCCGAGCGCGCCGTCATCGTCTCCGCGATGGTGGAGTCCAAGGCCGAAGCCTGGCGCGAGATCGTACGCCGCATCGAAGACACCGGCGCTGACGGCATCGAGTTGAACTACGGCTGCCCGCACGGCATGAGCGAGCGCGGCATGGGCTCAGCCGTGGGCCAGGTGCCGGAGTACTGCGAACAGATCACGCGCTGGGTGATGGAAGCGGCTGCCATTCCGGTCATCGTCAAGCTCACGCCCAATGTCACCAACATCGTTTTGCCGGCCCGCGCCGCGGTAGCCGCGGGCGCCAACGCGCTTTCGCTCATCAACACCATCAACTCCATCGTGGGCGTGGATCTCGACACACTGCAGCTCGTTCCCAGCATCGGCGGCAAGGGCGGACACGGCGGCTACGCGGGGCCGGCGGTCAAACCCATCGCCCTCAATATGCTGGCTGCGCTCGGAAGCGACGAGGTGGTAGCCAAATCGGGCCTGCCTATCTCCGGCATGGGCGGCATCGCCACCTGGCAGGATGCCGCTCAGTTCCTGCTGTTGGGCGCCTCCAGCCTTCAGCTCTGCACAGCCGTGATGCACTACGGCTTCCGTATCATCGAAGACCTCTGCGACGGCCTCTCCAACTGGATGGATGAAAAGGGCTTCAAGACCGTCGCCGAGGTCACCGGCCGCAGCCTGCATTGCGTCTCCGACTTCAAAGACCTCGATCTTTCCTTCCGCGCGGTGGCCCGCATCGACGCGGAAAAGTGCATCCAGTGCAACCTCTGTTACGTGGCCTGCAACGACACCGCGCATCAGTGCATCGATCTGGTTTCGCGCGAGGGCAAGGTGGTCGAGCCGCTCTCTTACGATCCGCGCTCCAACGGCAAGCGGGAGGCTGTGGAGACGCGCCCTCAACCCGTAGTTCGGGAAGACGATTGCGTGGGCTGCCGCCTGTGCTACAACGTCTGTCCGGTCGACAATTGCATCGCCATGGTCGAGCTTCCTTCCGGTCGAAGCCCGGTTACCTGGGGCCAGCTATCGGAGCGGCAGCCCCAAGTCACGGAAGACTGGGAAGCCATGAATGCCTACCGGCAGAAGGCGGGAATCCGTATTCATTGATTCATCTTCGGCGTTGCGTACGGGCGCGATGCCGGAAAGGAGGACATTCTCATGGCATTGCTCATCAAAGGCGGTGAAATTGTCAACGCGGAGACGCGCACGCGCGCCGATATTTTGATTGAGGGTGAAACCATTCAGGCTATCGGGCTGGGGCTCGACGCTCCGCCGGGAACCGAGGTGATCGACGCTGCGGGCAAGCTGGTCTTTCCCGGCTTCATCGATCCCCACGTGCACATTTACCTGCCCTTTATGGCCACCTTCGCCAAGGACACGCACGCCACGGCCAGCAAGGCGGCGCTCATCGGCGGGACCACAACGTTCATTGAGATGGTTTGCCCCGCGCGCAACGACGACGCTCTGGAGGCATACAGCACCTGGAAGCAGAAGGCCGAGGGCGCGAGCGCCTGCGACTACGCCTTCCACATGGCCGTGACGCGCTACGACGGCGATAAAACGGAGGCGCAACTGCGCGAGATCGTGGCCGACGGCACGGCTTCCTTCAAAGTCTTCCTTGCCTACAAGAACTTCTTCGGCGTGAACGATGAGGAGCTGTTTCAGACTCTTAAGCTGGCCGCCGGTCTGGGCGTGATTACCACCGCGCACTGCGAGAACGCCGAGCTGGTGGCGCAGTTGCAGCAGTTGCTGCTGGCCGAGGGCAAGACCGGCCCGGAGTGGCACGAGCCCAGCCGCCCGGAGGCGGTGGAGGCCGAGGGCACGGCGCGCTTCGCCACTTTTGTCGAAGAGACAGGCGCCACCGGCTACGTGGTTCATCTTTCCTGCGCGCCGGCGCTGCGCGCGGCCGTTGAGGCCAAACTGCGCGGCGTGAAGCTGCACGTGGAGACGGTGCTGCCGCATTTCCTGCTCGACAAGACCTACGGCGAGCGGCCGGGCCTTGAAGGCATGAAGTACATCATGTCGCCGCCCTTGCGCCACGAGCGCAATCAACCGGCTCTGTGGCATGCCTTGCAGGCAGGCATGATTGACACCGTGGCCACCGACCATTGCCCCTTCGACAAGGAGCAAAAGCTGCTCGGCGCCAAAGCCTTCACGCAGATTCCCAACGGCATTCCGGGGATCGAGGATCGCGTGAACCTGATGTACACCTACGGCGTGAAGCGCGGGCGGCTGGACCTGCACCGTTTCGTGGACGCGCTGAGCACGCGGCCCGCCAAGCTCTTCGGGCTGTTTCCGCGAAAGGGCGCCATCGCAGCCGGCTCCGATGCCGACCTGGTCGTCTACGATACCGCCTGGCGCGGCAAGATCTCCGCCGCCACGCATCACGTGAACAACGACTACAACGCCTTTGAGGGCTTCGAACTGGAGGGCCGGCCGTCTGTGGTCACCGTGCGCGGCAAGGTGCAGGTGCGCGACGGAGTGTTTGTGGGCGAAGCGGGGCGCGGACGCATGTTGCGCCGTACGCCGCACCATCGCCGGCAAGAGGCCGCCCAAAGCGCCTGAGACGCAGCACGCGGCAACGATGCAAGTGCAGGAAGTGAAAAAGTTGTGATACAAGGAGTGGGAAAAAATCCATGAACACAGTTGAGACAGCAACCCCCGTGGCGGTGCCACTTTGGATCGGCGGGAAGGCGGAAGCGGTGACTTCAGGACGCAGCGGGCCGGTGATGAACCCCGCCACGGGCGAGCAGATCGCTGAAGTGGGCTACGCCGCCGCTGCTGACGTAGATCGTGCGGTGGTTTCGGCCAAGGCGGCCAGCCACGAGTGGCGCTCCACATCGCTTTCACACCGCGCCGAGATTCTCTTCCGCTTTCGTGATCTGATCGAGCGGAACAAGCAGGAGTTGGCTGCCATCATCACCCGCGAAAACGGCAAGACCATCGCCGACGCTCAGGGGGAAGTGGCGCGGGGGTTGGAAAACGTGGAGTTCGCCTGCGGCATTCCCCATCTGCTCAAGGGCGGATACACCGAGCAGGCCAGCCGCGGCATCGACGTCTACCAGATTCGTCAGCCTCTGGGCGTAGTAGCCGGCATCACGCCCTTCAACTTTCCCGGCATGGTGCCCTTGTGGATGCTGGCCAACGCCATCGCCTGCGGCAATACGTTCGTCCTCAAACCTTCTGAAAAGGACCCGTCGGCCAGCGTTTTTCTCGTCAAGCTGGCCAAAGAAGCGGGCCTGCCTGACGGCGTGCTCAACCTGGTGCACGGCGACAAGGTAGCCGTTGACCGCATTCTGGAGCATCCCGACATCAAAGCTGTGAGCTTTGTCGGCTCTACGCCGGTAGCCAAGTATATTTACGAAACCGGCACGCGCAACGGCAAGCGCGTGCAGGCGCTGGGCGGGGCCAAGAATCACATGCTGGTTTTGCCTGACGCCGACATCGCCATGGCCGCCGACGCCGCGGTCTCGGCCGGATACGGCGCGGCCGGCGAACGCTGCATGGCTATCTCGGTGGTGGTCGCGGTAGGCAGCGTGGCCGGCCCTCTCATCGCCGCCATCCGCGAGCGCGCGGGCCGCATCAAGGTCGGCCCCGGCGCCGATGCGGCCAGCGAGATGGGACCGCTCATCACCCGCGAGCATCGCGACCGCGTCGCCTCTCACCTTGACCGGGCCGTGGCCGAAGGCGCCACGCTCTCCCTCGACGGCCGCAAGAACCCGATGACAAGCCGGAAGGGATTTTTCCTCGGCCCCTCGCTGCTCGACCACGTCCGGCCGGGCATGGCCTGCTATGAGCAGGAAATCTTCGGTCCGGTGCTGAGCGTGGTTCGCGTTTCCACGTATGCTGAGGCCATCCGCCTCATCAACGAAAACAGTTGGGGCAACGGCGTGGCCATCTTTACCCAAAACGGCGGCGCGGCGCGCCAGTTCCAGTTCGATGTCGAAGTGGGCATGGTGGGCATTAACGTTCCCATTCCCGTCCCCGTCGCCTACTACAGTTTTGGCGGCTGGAAAAACTCGCTCTTTGGCGACCTGCACATGTACGGCCCAGAGGGCGTGCAGTTCTATACGCGCGCCAAGGTGGTCACCAGCCGCTGGCCCGATCCGGCCGCGAGTAAAGTGGATCTGGGTTTCCCGCAGGTGCGCTAGAACAGAAAGTATGGCTCGATGAAAAGCACGCCGGGTCTGGCGCGCCCGCCCCGATCCCGGCTGCACATTTAATATGGGTCTTTTAGGGAGAACGCCGCCATGATCGAAACATCCGCCGCCAAAACCCTCACCGCTGAAGAGATCTCCGCGGTCACGCGCCAGACAAATTACGGTACCTGGCGCTTCCAGAAAGGCTGGAAGCCGCTCTACATCGCCGATGCCGAGGGCTGCTGGTTCACCGATGGCGCCGGCAAGCGCTATCTCGACCTCAGCGCGCAGTTGATGTGCGTGAACCTGGGCCACAAGAATCCGCGCGTAATCGAAGCCATCGCGGAGCAGGCCCGCGAGCTGCCCTACATGGCTCCTGGCCATGCCACGCGCGCGCGCGCGCAACTCAGCGCCAAGCTGCTTGAGGTCTTGCCCCAGGGCCTGAACAAATTCTTCTTCACCACCAGCGGCACCGAGGCCAACGAGGCGGCCTTCAAGATCGCCCGCATGTTCACCGGCAAATCCAAGATCATCTCCCGCTACCGCTCCTATCACGGATCGACCGCGGGTTCCATCGCGGCTACCGGAGATCCGCGCCGCTGGGCCATGGAGCCGGCCGGAAAAATCGCCAACGTTATATTCGCGCCTGAAACCAACTGCTACGACTGCCCCATCAAGCACACTTATCCCGCTTGCAACATCGCCTGCGCCGATTACATCGAGCACATGATCCGCAACGAGAGCGACGTGGCCGCCATCATCGTGGAGCCGGTTGTGGGCACTAACGGCGTGCTCGTTCCGCCGCCCGAATACTTCCCGCGCCTGCGCCAAATCTGCGACCGCCACGGGGTACTGCTCATCGACGACGAAGTCATGGCCGGCTGGGGCCGCACCGGCAAGTGGTTTGTCATTGAACACTGGGGAGTGAAACCCGACATTCTGGTCACCGCCAAGGGCATCACCTCGGCCTACATCCCCCTCGGCCTCTGCGCCACCACCACAAAGATCGCGGAGTTCTTCGAGGATCACTACTTCGCCCACGGCCACACCTACGAGGCCCATCCCCTCACCCTCGGCCCCGCCGTGGCCACCATCGAGGAGATGCAGCGCCTCAAGCTCATCGAGCGCGCCTCGGAACTGGAGCCTTATGTGCGTCAAAAGCTCGAGGCGCTCAAAGCGCGCCATCCGTCGGTCGGTGATGTACGCGGTCTGGGCCTGTTCTTTGCCGTCGAGCTGGTTAAAAACCGCGCCACCAAGCAGCTCTTCAACACCATGCGCGACAAGGTAGAGGGCAAACCGCTGGTTGTCGATCAGATTGCAGCCAAAATGATGGCTCAGGGCGTCTCCATCCAGTCCTGGGTCAGCCATTTCGTTATCGCTCCTCCGCTGATCGTCACCAAGGAAGAGTTGGATCTGGGCATCGCCGCTCTCGACGAGCACCTGAGCATTGCCGACGCCCTCGTAGAAAAGTAAGCAGCGCCAGCCCAAGTACTCCGCCGGGCTGCTGCGCATCGGGCGCCTCAGCCATGCAGCAGCCGCGTCCCGGCGCGCTCGCCGGCAGCGCCTTGCGCACCGGGCGCTGCATTCACCAGAGATTCTGTTACACCCTGTGCAGTCGAGATTCTGCTACACTTTGAGAAGCGCAGCGTAGGGGAGGATCGCGTCAGGCCGCGCCCCCGCGCCGCGCATCCACAATCTAGCTTCGGGGAGTGGCTCAGCCTGGTAGAGCACCTGGTTCGGGACCAGGGGGTCGGAGGTTCAAATCCTCTCTCCCCGACCATTTAGAATCAATAAAATACAGCATTCTCCCAGCCCGCCAAAATTGCCCATGTAGACAAATTTGTGGCAATGAAAGCCGCCAAGTTCTTCTCCTCGCAACAGCAAACAATATCACCATCGGAATTCCGCCTGGTTTTTCATTTGCATGCTCAACGGCGCAACGCTGAACAGCACTGCCGAGGGGATGCCTCAGCGCAACCGAGCAAGACGGCGCGGGCAAGCGAGCAATTCCTCGTAGGTCATAGTGGGCACAGGGAAATCAATCTGATCGCCCAGGAGGATTCCGTTTGGGGGCGGGCAATGGTAAACGCCGTCTTGGGCCTGTATGCCGACCCTCCGCAAGTCGCGGTACTTCAAGGCAGCTGGTCCCTGAACCACCTGGTCTTGCACCAAAGCCACACGGCCACTTGGCACCAGTATCCCTTTGCAATCCCAGAAGCGTGGAGAGCATGTTCTGGCTGGCAGGATATAGAGATGTCGAAATCTTGGCCGCGTCTGATTCATGGCGTGGTCCATAGACGAAAATAGGCACTTCGGAATTGTTCAGGATTTGGCAGTACAGCCACGCCGGATGAAACCGTCTGGTCGGCCCGGCCCAAAACACCACGGGCGGCTGAGGCAAGACCACGAGTTGAAGCTCCGCGCTCGTATCCCTCAAATCCGCGCCTCCAGACCAAAGGAGAAATTAAACCATCCTGCTTTGGCGATTCAAACCGTGAACTTGCTCTTTCGGCCAGTTGTGTTAACGCATTGGAGCCCGTGACCGCAACGATTCGTCAGGAACGACGTGCTTTGCAATTATTCTGGACCATGAACATCATTGCGGGCTCACGAACTGTGTACAAGGCGAGAACTGGAGGACGGCCATGGACGACGCTGGCTGGGGTACGTTTTGTCGCAATTTTTGTCTTTGGAACCCTGCTTGCCGCAGTCATTTTCTTCCTGGGGCTTCTAGTCTATGGCCCATTCGTACTGTTGGTGGAGTTTTATGCCGACACTTGGTGGCACTGGAAGATCCCCGAGATCATTTTCTGGCCACCATACTTCCTGCTCTGCTGGGTGCTCGGCCTAAAAAAGGTGTATTCCTTTTTTGCCAATAGTTGAAACAGGCGTTCTGAGCTCAACAGCCCTGCAACCGCTATTCCCCTTTAATCAGGAATTTCCGGCTATTTTAGCCTCTGGACGAGTGCAGTTCAGAGACGTATCATTTAAGGGATTCCACGCAATCCCCTAAAACCTTCATTCTCGGGGCGTTAAGGCGCTCGTATGGAATCGCCCGAGGGCAATCAAAGACACATGTTCGAACAAACGTTCAAAAATATCGACGACATCCTCTGGAAAGAGGCTGGTTGCTCCAGTGAACTGGACTACACTGAGCAGTCCTCGTGGCTGCTTTTTTTGAAGTACCTGGACGATCTTGAGCAAGACAAGAGCACCGAGGCGGCGCTGGAGGGAAAGAAGTATACCCATATCCTCGATGCTCCGTATCGCTGGGGAACCTGGGCTGCGCCGAAGGACAAGGATGGCAAGCTGGACCACAATCGAGCGCAGACAGGCGACGATCTGCGTGATTTCGTAAACCTGAAGCTCTTTCCATACCTGCACAGCTTCAAGGAGAAGGCCACCAGCCCGAACACCATCGAGTACAAAATCGGCGAGATTTTCGGCGAAATCAAGAACAAGATTCAGAGCGGCTACAACCTGCGCGAGATTATCGATCAGATCGACGAATTGCACTTCCGCTCCCAGACCGAGAAGCACGAGCTTTCGCACCTCTATGAAGCCAAGATCAAGAACATGGGCAACGCAGGACGCAACGGCGGCGAATACTACACGCCGCGTCCGCTGATCCGCGCCATAGTTCAGGTTGTGAAGCCGAAGATCGGCGAAAAGATTTATGACGGCGCCGTTGGTTCCGCCGGGTTCTTATGCGAGGCTTACGATTACCTGAGCAAGAAGTCGCATCTCACGACCAAAGACCTCAAGACGCTTCAGGAGCGCACCTTCTACGGTAAAGAAAAGAAGTCGCTGGCCTACGTCATTGCGATCATGAACATGATTCTGCACGGCATTGAGGCTCCGAACATCATCCACACCAATACGCTTACAGAGAACCTGGCCGACATTCAGGAACGGGACCGTGTGGGCGTAATTATGGCCAATCCGCCATTTGGCGGAAAGGAGCGCAAGGAAGTTCAGCAAAACTTCCCGATCCGTACTGGCGAGACCGCATTTCTGTTCTTACAGCACTTCATCAAGATGCTGCGGGCTGGCGGTCGCGCCGGCGTGGTTATCAAAAACACATTTCTCTCGAACACCGACAATGCCTCTATCAGCCTGAGGAAGTCGTTGCTGGAAAGCTGCAACTTGCACACGATTCTGGACTGCCCAGGCGGCACCTTTCAGGGCGCGGGCGTAAAGACTGTCGTGTTGTTTTTTGAAAAGGGCGCACCAACACGCAAGATTTGGTACTACCAGCTTGATCCGGGCCGTAACCTTGGCAAGACAAATCCGTTGAACGACGATGACCTTGCCGAGTTTATCGAGTTGCAGAAAACTTTCGCCGACTCGCCCAAGAGTTGGAGTATCGAGGCCAAGGACATCGACCAATCGACGTTTGACCTTTCCGTGAAGAATCCGAACGGCGGAGAAGAGGCGAAGTATCGCACTTCTCAGGAGATCATGGAGGAGATTGCCGCACTCGATGCCGAAAGCGCCGAGGTACTAGAAAGTATAAAGGCGCTGCTATGAAGAGCTCTTGGAAAGAGACAACTGTCGGTCAAGTTCTTCAGTTGGAGTACGGAAGACCACTTGACGAAGCTCATAGGAAGCCCGATGGCAGCTTTCCGGTTTATGGCGCGAACGGAGAGAAGGACCACACGGACCAGTATTATTACTCAAAGTCGAGCATTATCGTTGGCCGGAAAGGTTCCGCAGGTGAAATCAACCTAACTGAGGCGAAGTTCTGGCCATTGGATGTGACCTATTTTGTCACGTTCGATGAGAAGCAGTATGACTTGCGATTCCTTTACTATCTGCTGGAGACTTTGAACTTGCCGAAGTTGGCAAAAGGGGTAAAGCCTGGAATCAACCGCAGTGAGGTTTACTCCCTGGCAATTCGAGTTCCAGTGCTAGCCGAGCAGAAGAGAATTGTCAGTGTCCTCGATGAGGCATTCGAGGGAATCGAATCTGCCAAAGCAAACGCTGAGAAGAATCTCCAAAACGCCAGCGATTTGTTCGACAGCATATTGCAGTCGATTTTTGGGAGGAATGAAAAAGACTGGCAGTTGAAGACTCTGTCTGAAGTCTCGACAACTTTTGGCCGTGGCAAATCAAAGCATCGTCCCAGAAATGCACCGTACCTGTATGGTGGTAAATATCCTTTTATTCAAACTGGCGATATACGCAATGCGGATCACGTCATTTCTGAGTACTCGCAGACCTATAGCGAAGCCGGATTGGCACAAAGCAAACTATGGCCGAAGGGGACAATCTGCATTACAATTGCCGCCAACATTGCAGAAACAGCAATCCTAGGTTTTGATGCCTGTTTTCCGGATAGCGTTATTGGCATGGTCGTGAATCCACGAGAAGCCGATACCGGGTTCATTGAGTACCTTTTGCAGTCCTTCAAGGCAGTCCTTCAAGCCAAAGGGAAAGGAAGTGCTCAGGACAACATCAACTTGGGGACTTTCGAGGATGAGCGGTTTCCATTCCCAACTGTGAAGAAACAGAAAGAAATTGTTCTAAAGCTCGATGAGCTTCGCGAGACTGTTCGCAAACTCGAATCAGTTTACAAACAAAAGCTCTCCGCGCTTAAGGAACTCAGGAAGTCACTTTTGCATCAAGCCTTCACCGGCCAACTTTAGGAAACCTATGAACGAATCCGAAACCAGAGCGGAATACATCGATCCGGCCCTCAGAGCCTCCAGATGGGGAGTGACAGAGGGAAGCCGTATTCGGCGCGAATACAACATCGTGCCGGGGCGCATCGAAGGCCAAGGCCGTCGCGGAAAGCCGCTGACGGCGGATTATGTTCTGGAATATCGGAATACGAAGCTCGCTGTAGTCGAGGCGAAAGCCTGGGACAAGGAACTGACGGATGGCGTTGGCCAAGCGAAGAATTACGCTGAGAAGCTTGCCATCCGCTTTACATATTCGACAAATGGTCAAGGTATCTACGCCATCGATATGGTGACCGGCCAGGAGGGCGAAACCTCTCGATTTCCGACACCGGACGAACTCTGGGACAAAACATTCGCTGTTGCAAATTCCTGGCGCGATCGTTTCGCCGCCATTCCATACCCCGACAAGAGCGGAACGTGGTCGCTGCGCTTCTATCAGGAAATTGCCGTCAACCGCGTACTGCAGGCCATCGAAGAAGGGCGTGATCGAGTTCTTTTGACGCTCGCCACCGGCACCGGCAAGACCTCGATTGCCTTCCAGATTGCGTGGAAGCTCTTTAGTGCTCGCTGGAACCTGACAGACTGGAAGAAGGGCGATGCGCCAACCAGACGGCCGCGCATCCTGTTCCTTGCTGACCGCAATACCCTTGCCGATCAGGCCTATAACGGCTTTACCTCGTTTGCCGCCTTTCCGGATGATGCGCTGGCCCGGATCAAGCCAGAGGACATACGCAAGAAGGGCAAAGTTCCGAAGAATGCCAGCGTCTTCTTCACGATCTTCCAGACGTTCATGAGCGGTCCGGTCAAGGACGGCAAACCGTCTCCATACTTCGGTGAATACCCGGCAGACTTCTTCGACTTTATCGTGATTGACGAGTGCCACCGCGGCGGCGCGAACGACGAAGGCAACTGGCGCGGCATCATGGAGTATTTCGCCCCTGCTGTACAGCTTGGATTGACCGCCACGCCAAAACGCCAAGAGAATGCCGACACCTACGCCTATTTCGGCGAGCCGGTGTTCATCTACTCACTCAAGGATGGAATCAACGACGGATTCTTGACCCCCTTCAGGGTGAAGCAGATTTCGACCACTCTGGATGAATACGTCTATACTCCCGACGACAGAATCGTCGAGGGCGAAGTCGAAAGCGGCAAGCGGTATACCGAAGAGGACTTTAACCGTATCATCGAGATCAAGGAGCGCGAAGCTCACCGCGTAAAGCTCTTCCTGGAGCAGATCGACCAGCGGGAGAAGACGCTCGTCTTCTGTGCGACACAAGAACACGCACTGGCCGTGCGGGATCTGATTAACCAGATGAAGACCAGTAAAGACCCCAACTATTGCCAGAGGGTAACGGCAAACGACGGGGTTCTCGGTGACCAATACCTCAGGGATTTCCAGGACAACGAAAAGACCATCCCGACGATTCTGACGACATCGCAGAAGCTCTCGACTGGTGTGGATGCCCGTAATATCCGCAATATCGTTCTGATGAGGCCGATCAACTCGATTATTGAATTCAAGCAGATCATCGGGCGCGGCACCCGGCTTTACGACGGCAAAGACTATTTCACCATCTATGATTTTGTGAAGGCCTATCATCACTTCAGCGATCCTGAATGGGACGGAGAACCTTTGGAGCCGGAACCGTGCGAGAAATGCGGCTTTCATCCCTGCCAATGCGTAAAGCCCGTACCACAGCCGTGCTCGGTATGCGGGAAGACTCCCTGCGAATGTCCGAAAGAACCCTGTGAGGTGTGCGGACAGCGTCCGTGCGTGTGTGAGCGTAAGAAGAAAGCGAAAGTGAAGCTCGCGGACGGCAAAGATCGCACAATCCAGCACATGGTTTGCACCACATTCTGGCATCCGGACGGCACGCCGATGTCCGCACAACAGTTCATGGAAATGCTGTTCGGTAGGCTGCCAGAGTTCTTCAAAGACGAAGCCGAACTGCGCGCCCTATGGAGCACCCCGGATACGCGGAAGAAGCTCCTGGACGGACTTGCAGAGAAGGGTTTCGGACACGAGCAACTCGCTGAGATGCAGCGAATCATCGACGCCGAAAAGAGCGACATCTTTGACGTACTCGCGTATGTCGCATATGCCCTGCCGACATTAACGCGCGAGGAGCGCGCCAACAGGGCAAGGCTTGCCATCGCAAGGAACTTCAACAGCAAGCAGCAGGCCTTTTTGGACTTTGTGTTGGCTCAATATGTCGGCGTTGGTGTGGATGAACTTGATCAAGAAAAACTGACGCCCTTGTTGCGCTTGAAATATTTTAATTCCATTTCGGATGCGGTTAAAGACCTCGGCATGCCTGAGGAGATAAACAAGGTATTTGTCGGATTCCAGAAATACCTATACCAAGAGGCTGCATAGGCAGGCGATGAGGCTTCCTTCAAGGAAGGATTGGCGCAAATCATGCGAAGAGTATTCGCTTCGTGCAAAATGTTCTTGGCTAGACCGTTATACGTAATGGGGCTATGCTTTAGCCATGACCGACCCTGACCAGCAAAATGCCAATTTGTCGCGCGGCTCAGAATGGAGAAAATGGGATCTTCACGTCCACAGCCCGCTGTCCGGCCTGAATAACCAGTTTCCTAAATTAGAAAACGGGGAGCCCGATTGGGAGGCGTATATTGGCGCTCTTGAGGCCCTCACAGATATAAGCGTTCTGGGAATCACCGACTATTTCAGCATCGAGGGTTATCGATATATCTGCGACGCAAGGAACAAGGGGAAGCTTAAAAATATTTCCCTGGTGCTCCCAAATATTGAATTCCGTCTCAACAAGACAATCATTGCAGGCACCGAAACGAAGCGGCTCAATTACCACGTCCTGTTCTCGGAATCTGTTCCTCCGGATGTAATTGATGAGCACTTCCTCCAGGAGTTGAAGTTCGAAAGTCAGGGTCATCCACAGGATGACGATCTTTCTTGGTCCGTTCGCCGCGCAAATCTCACTGAGCTTGGCAAGCGGCTCAAGGCCGAACACCCTCCGTTCCAGGAGAAGTCCGATTACGAAGTCGGGTGCATGAATGCCACCGTGGACCCCGGCAAAATCAAAGAGATTCTGCGCAATAAAGAGCAACTCTTCAAGGGGAAATACCTGATTGTTCTCGCCGAAGAAAACACTTCTTTAATGGCGTGGAATAACCAGTACCATCACACTCGAAAAGTTCTTCTGCAAGGTGCGGACGCAATCTTCTCCGGAAACCCTCAAACGGTTGCATGGGCGCGTGCTGAAAATGAAGCGAATAAGGACTCATTTATCGTGGAATTCAAGTCTCTGAAGCCCTGTATCCACGGAAGCGATGCGCATCGACTCGAGGACATTGCGAAGCCGGACCTAAACCGCTTCTGCTGGATCAAAGGGAACACCACCTTTGAGGGGCTCAAACAAATCCTTTACGAGCCGAGCGCGCGGGTGTTCATTGGCGAAGCTCCGCCCCAATTGAAGAACGACTACCAAACGATAGACAGCGTGACCCTCGCCGACAACGCAAGTTGGATCGATGCGACCGAAGTTCCCCTTAATCAGGATCTCATAGCAATCATTGGATCGCGTGGTTCAGGCAAGAGCGCACTCGCGGAGCTGATTGCATATGCAGGGGGAGCTCAATTCTTCGCGGGCAACGAAGATAAGAGAGATACGTTCTTATCCAAGGCGTCCCACAAGTCGTCCGCTAATCAGGTGCCCATTGTGGGTGCTCGCGTTCAGTTGAAGTGGTGCGATGGAACGATCGACAGTTCCACGATCACGCCATCGCTCCAGAGCGGCCGGACGGAAGAAAAGGTCAAGTACCTGCCTCAAAAGTTCGTGGAGCGATTGTGTGCTCCGGAGAACACCGAACATCTTGAGCAGGAGATCGAGCGGGTCATCTTTCAGCGTATAAAGCGCACTGAGCGACTCGATGCTTCTACATTCCATGAGCTGCGCGATACGGAAACACAGACCGTCGGCATCAAGCGCCAACGTGCGGGCGAGATCATTCGTTCCTTGAACCAGAGCATTGCAGACGCGCAAGCGAGGCTTGCGTCGAGGGGTGCAAAAGAGACTGAGCTCATCCGCTTGAAAGCGGAATTGGAACAATTGCAAAAGACCACACCACAATTGCCGGCGCAGAATCAGGCGGACCTTACAGAATTGGAGAAATGGAACGCCAAGAGCAAGGAATTGGAGCAGCAGATTGTGGCGGTGAATGAAAAGATCAATGCCCTCGACAGGATTAAGACACGATTTGAATTGATGCGAGAAGATGTAGACCGATTCAACGTAGAAATCGCGTCTCAGCTTGATAATGTCGGCCTCGCAGATCAGCGTGACGCTCTTGCGGTGCAATGGCCTGAGGGCGGCTTGCACATCATTGCTGCGCGGCGACAGATCCTCGTCGACGAGATTGCTGCATTGCGAGACGCAACTGGAGCGGCTGAGCCTGTGACCTTGAATGATGTTGCGAAGAGGATTTCCGACCTCAAGTCGCAGCTTCAGATGTCGGATGCCAAGCGCAAGCAATACGACAAATTCCTGAAGGATAAGGAACTGCTTGAGCGGTCGATACAGGCTTTGGAGAAAGAGCTTGCGGACCTAACGAATGTCGTTGCGCCACAGATCAGGAAGTTCCAGGCAGAGAGGCTAGAAAAATATGCCGCGACGTTCAGTCTTCTCAAAGAAGAGAAGGAAATCCTCGAACGCCTGTACCAACCACTGCGCGATGCATTGGCCGCGTCAAATGAGACGGCAAAGAAGCTGACTTTCGTTTCCCGAATCTCATTCAACTATGTGAGCCACGCGATTCGCGGAATGGAGATTCTTGACCGTCGGAAGTCCGTATTCAGGGAGAATTCCGAACTCGAAATCGCCGTGAAGAAGTTCTGGGAGGAGGTCGAATCCGCAAACTTCGAAGATACTGCCGTGCGCACGTCGATCACGCAGTTGTTGGATACATTCCTGACACAGAATGGAGAAAAGGTATCGATCAACGGGCAACTGAAAAAAGATTACACGCCAAGGGACTTTGCAGACTGGCTCTTTGCGGTCGATGGTTTCTCTGTGACCTATTCAGTAAGGTTCGACGGAAAGGACCTTCAGTTGCTGTCGCCCGGTGAGAAGGGCATTGTGTTGCTCCTCCTATATCTTGAAGCCGAGAGTGAAGACAACCGACCGCTCATAATCGACCAGCCAGACGACAACCTAGACAATCTATCGGTGTACCCAAGTCTAATCGAATACTTCAGAGCGCGTAAGATAACGCGCCAGATTATCATCATCACGCACAATCCGAATCTCGTTATCAACACAGACGCAGAGCAGGTGCTCGTAGCGAATTTCGACGGCTCCAGGGCGCCCAAAATTATTTACCGTTCAGGCGCGCTTGAAGATTCAAACCCCAACGGTCCCGTCCTTGGAATACGAGAGGAAGCCTGCAGAATTCTTGAGGGTGGGACCAAGGCTTTTCAATTGCGGGAGCAGCGATATTCGATTCGTTAGCCTGCGGTTCTGTGAGAATGCGGAAGACTGGACTTGCCCTCTGGAAAACGTGGTTGACGAATTGCTGATGTTTTCTGCACTCCCTATTGCGCCTGGAGTATGAATCTGGCGCTCATCCCAGGTCCGTCTGCGGCAAAGAACGGCTGCGACTTGCAAGCGGTGAAATATGCCGACCAGAAGCGCTGAATGGCCTGCCTCCTCGGTTCCGGCAGGTTTGGCAACTCAGTGCTCTGGAGATTGCCAAGGAAGATGCGCACACCGGACCAGTTGCAGGAATGCTGCCGCCCTCCTGCCAGATCGCGTGCAAGGCGTTCTGCGGCTTCCGGTGTGGCGAGGTCCGGCGACGTGATGAAATTGCGCGAATCGTCCTCCTCGATAAAGTCGGAGAAGATGACGAGGGTTTTGCGGACCTGGGGTCCGTCGAGCGAGAATTCTTGCGCCACGAGGTTGAGCGTTCCCAGAATGTCAGTCTTGGCCGCGCGATGAAGCGCAATCTGGCGGCGCTCGGAAGCGAGCGCGTTATGAAGTTCAACATGAAAGTCATCAAGATCGTGGTCATAGGGTTGGCGCTCACTCGGAATGCAGCGGTGCAGAATCTCATCCGAGGGCGTAGCGAAGGACTGGCCGACGATGGGCACGACCGTGATGCAGTCGCCTCGCCGCAGTCGCACTGAGGCATCCTCGATGGCCTGCATGGCCTGATCGAGCGAGGCTGGAATGACGCTTGCCGTGGCGTCCAGGACAGAGACATCGTCCCGTGGGGCCTGATCGGCCTGACGTCCCCCACGGCAAGAGAGAAGGGGCAGCAAAATTACGGGCAAGAGATAGGCTGCTTTCATGGCAATAGTCCTTTCCGCTTTTTTCTCGTCGTCACCGACGCTTCCAGCACGAGCGGAGCCTGGCCCGATGGAATACTCTCATGTGCATTCGGAGCGAATACGACCTTGTGCGATTTGAGGTAGTCTTCCGCGCCTGGATGTTCGCGCTTTCGCTGGAAATAGAGATATGCAGCGATCCCGGCGGCAAGCACAGCGCCCACCATACACGGCAGCGGAGCCCAAAAGAGCAGTAAACCTGCCAGGATGGCTGCAAGTGCGGCTTTGAGAAAAACGATGGCTAGGGGCTGTTTTACGGCCTTATGCCGTGCTCCCCGCTCATGGTGGATGCGGTAGCTCGCTTTCCACTGGGCACATTCATAGGCCAATTGCTTGAGAACCTGTTGGTGCTGTTCGCGCTCAGTTTCGAGCTGCTTTTGCGCGGTGACGCGCGTCTCTCTCAACCGCTCAACCTTGGCATTGGCCGTCTTCCACTCCCACCAGTCACGCAAGTGATGGACTCCATATTGCATGGCGGCTGCCACGACTATGGGCGTAGCCAGGGTAACGAAGATGTAGAAGGCGGAAGCCAGTACCGGGTGCCCGGAGAGAAACTGGCCCAGAGGATTGTGGTCCAGATTCGCGGCAAAGGCCACCTGGCTACCGCGAAAGATTCCCCACAAGGTAAGAGCCACCGCGACCAGAATGGCCACGATGCGCGATATATTGCGCCAGATGCGTGGAGACTGGTCCGAGGTGAAACTCTCCCAGGCAAAGTGAAATGCCCAGCAGGAGACCAGCACAATCGCTGTGGCCGCGAATACCTGAACGAAGGGATTGGTAATGTGCAGGACATCGAGCGCCGGGGCAAGCATAGCGCTTTCCGCGGCAGCCATGAAGAAAGCGCTAGCAACAGCAAGGGCTGGCAAAATGGCCTGTGGCTTCCCGATGCCGATTCGCTCATTCACCTGATCGGCCTTCGCTTCGGCATCGGGCAGCACCGCGCGCACACGTTCCAATACCGTCTCGTGCTTCTTTTCTCTGGCCACCGCGTCATGGCTGTACTTGGCGGCTTCCTGATCGAAATTGGCTTGCACCCTTTCAAGGCCGGGTTTCAAATCGACCCCGTGAGCGCCCTGGAAGAATGCGTGAGCTTCAAGCGATTCCGGGCGGGGTTTCTTTCCACTGAGCGTGGGTAGTTTCATGCTTGCCTCCTGGCGCTACTTGCCGCCGCGATTGCCAGCGGATGAGAAGAACTTCGAGATGAGAATGAGCGCGAGCGCGAGAACAATGATGCCCACGCCGAGAAACAGCGAAGAGCCAATCGCGCCAAGAAAACCGCGAGTGAGGATTCCAGGAAGAAGCATCTGGATGAACAGACCGAGAGCGAAGAAAGCGATGATTGCCTTGACGCCTTGCCGCGCCGCCTGGGCTATGGCCTGGAGCGAGATCGCGCGGATCATCACAAGGACGGCAAGAGCCGCGCATAGAATGCCGAGGAACGCGGTAAATGGATGAAGCATGATGGGACCTCCTTTAGGAAAAGAGTGCTCGCGGAAGAGCGAACACTCTTTTTGGGTTAGCTGGCTTCGAGAACTTCCTTCGCCTTGCGCAGCTTGTTGAGGGTGGCCTTTTCGGCGTCGATCTCGGCCTGGAGGCGGGAGACTTTCTCTTCCTGCTTCTTGATCTGGTCGAGCATTACGTCGATGGGCGACTTGGGCACCCAGGCCTTGCGTGCGCCTGTAGTGGCGCCAGACTGGACGGTTTGTGCCGGCTGCCCCGGCAAGGTTTTCTTGTCAGCGGACATGGTTCCTCCTTATGCGGTTGTCTTCGTGAAGTTGTCGCGAACGAGAATCATGAGCGAGCGAAGTTTCTCAATCTCCCTTTCCGCGCCTTCGATTGCACCGATTGCTCCAAGGGCGTTGCTTACTGCAATGTCTTCGGCGACATCGGCAAGTCTTTGGTTGAGCCTCTTTGTGATCCCTGCGGCTTGGTTGAATAGCAGCAAGCGAACTTCATCAACCGGATTCGCCGGATCACCGGCCCTCTGTTGGTCCATCGCTTTCCTCCTTTGGGTTTGGCCTTGATACATGCATCTGTTCGCGTATCCAGGCGTTGAGCAAATCCACAGCCTTACGCTTAAGCGGCATCTCCACATGGGTGTAAATCGAATGCACGTCTTCCCCGGAACTGTGTCCCATGAGGGCCTTGCGCACATCGGTCAACACGCCGAGATCAAGGAGCCTGGTGTTGAAGGTGTGGCGCAAATCGTGAAATCTGAGCCTTTCGATTCCGGAGCGCCTGATGGCCGAGGCCCACCCGGTCTTGATGCGGGAGATGGGGTTTTCCTTGAAGGTGAAGATCAGTCCTGAAGACTCTCGGCAGACTGTGAGCATGGCTCGCATCCTGTCGGTGAGTGGAATTTCCCTGGCCTCTCCCTCCGGGGTCTTCGAGTGGGTCACGGAGAGCGCGCCCCGGGAGAAATCGACATCCTCCCAGAGTTGGTGAGTGATTTCGCCGCGCCTCATCCCGGTATCGAGGGCAGCAACGATGATCCTTGTCAGGTGCGGCGAAGCGGCAGCGATGAGCTTCTGTTCGTCTTCCCAAGAAAGGATCGGGCGTTTACGCTTGCGGGCACGCTGCATCTGAAGCCGTGCCAGCGGGTTTACGGAGATGATCCCTTCGTCCACCGCCCAATACATCATGTGGCGCAGGACTTCGAGGTCGCGGTTCACGGTGGTATCCGTGAGCTTCTTCGCCTTCATTCGTGCAGCCCGATATTCACGAACCTTTGCACGAGTAATGGCGCGTAGCTCGATTGATCCCCAGAACGGCAGAAGCACCTTCAGCCGGTCGGTGTGGTAAGGCTTCACTTCCCCGGAAGCGAGAAAGCGCGCGGACAATTCCGCAAAGGTCATCTCCGGTTGAAGCTCGACGAACCCTGTGGCCTTGGCCTCAAGCTCGTCTCGGAACTCGCGTTCAAGAACTTCGGCCCGTCTGCGGTTCCCGGTTCCCAGGCCCCGGCGGTGACGTACGCCGTCGATCATGATGTACGAGTGCCAGTGCAGACCTCGCTTGTATAAGGCCATTCATCCATTCCTCCTTTCTTGCTGTTCGAGCAGCCAGCGCACTACCTGATCGCGGTAGAAAATTAGCTTGCCGCTCGGGCCGGAGCGCCAATGGGGCAGACCTTTGGGTAAAAGGGTCTGACGGACGCTCCAGGCCGAGCAGCCGATCAGGCGAGCGACCTCGCGGATACTCATGGGCTCGCCCAGCAATTGATCCCTCTCTGTCATTTCTGCCTCCGGTGTTGCCTCCGGTACTTCTGCCAGAGGCAAATTCGCTAAATGGCCTTTGTTTCTGCCGGTTTCCGTCACCTGAGAAAATCCGACTAGGTATCCCTCCATATATGGGGCCTTCGCGTTCATTTGCGCCCTGGCTGGCCGAAGACGTTCATCCAGACCAGAAGCACAAGGGCAAGGCCCAAGCCGAGCTTCATGAGCCATAGAAGCGAATCAGGACTGGTAAACAGTCGATATGCAAAATACAGGGCAAAGAGGATAAGAGACGAGAGAATGACATAGCCGATGACAGTTCCAATCAGGCTCATGCCCGCCTGACTTGAATGAGGCGTTGATAGCTCGTGAGAACCACACTCCGAGCAAACGCTTGCCGCGCGCGGGCTCTTGTGTCCCCGTGGGCAAAGCTTCACGCCGTAGCTGCGGCCGCAGAACTGGCAATATGCAGGCTGGCCTGCTGTGAACTTGCGGCAATTGCGGCAATATCGCATGTGCTCTCCTTATGTGAGCGACTGGCGCACGTCACCCTCGGGGCGAAGCCACAGGGGCGCATAGATGCCGTCGCGGTGAATGGTCTTTTGATCGAGAAGGAAGAAAATCTTGTTGGTGTGCTTGCGCACTGTGGCGCAGATGTTCGTAAGCCTGCGGTCTGAAGGCGCAGAGATAAGCACCCGGAACCTTCCGCGCTTGAATATCCGGGAGAACTCGCCGCTCGTTGCCAGCTTCACGTAGAGCTGGACCTTGCGCTCCCAGACCCGCTGAGATTCAGTCCCCAGGTCTGCCTCGACGAAATGCGCGATCTCTTCGCCGCCGAACCGTATCTCGAAATATCCGTCGGGAACAAGCGGCAGGGCCGCAGAGATGGGTTCCTGAAAATTGCGCCAGCAAAGAAACTTCATGCCGTAAGGGAGCCTGTACTTGGCCGAGGCCCAGATCCAGTTCAGGGCCATTTGGTGTGCTGTAAAGCTGTCGCCTATGAGCAGTTCATCCTCGGCATGCTGCAGCCGCCAGAGCTTGTCCACTTCGACCAGCGCCGCGCCCCTGTGGGCCAGCGAGTAGATGGCCTTGCGGCCACCGGCTGGGGTTCCCTGAAAATGACGGCGGACGAGCCCGGCTTTGTGCAACTGCCCGAGCCTGTCATTCGCGCGGTTGATACCGCGAATGCCGGTTACGAGCTGTACCTGCTCGCGGTCGAGAACCTTCACCTCGGCCAGCTCCCGGAGGAGATGAAGATCGCGCGGAGTCGGGATTACACGAATCACCTTATTCCCAGTCACGAATAGCCTCCTTCAGGTTTTCTGGCTTAGGTTTGCGGGACAGGATGTCGGCCTCGATCTGGCCCCGGCTTCGGGCATAGATGTCCTGGCTTTGCCGGGTGAAATCCGCGGCAGACGCCTTTATGTCTGGAGCGTCGAGGGTTCTGATCTCCTGTGGCGGATAGTGGCCGGATTTCACGATTGCGTGGCGCGGTGGCAGATTGCGCAACTTGTCGGCCATTGCACGGCTGCCGCCAAGTTCTTGCGCGGCGCGCGAGGCGTCCTCCGGTGAGAGGCGGAAGTAGGCGCGGGTGCCGATGGCTCCGATTGCCGCACGCAGATGCTGCGGCAACTGCGCAGATACCTGGTTGGCGGTCACGATCCCGACGCCAAACTTGCGGGCTTCTGCGAAGAGAACGTCGATTCCGATATCGGCAGATACGAGATTCTGAACCTCGTCGAGGTATGCGGTGTACGGCTCTCTCGATGTGCGCCGAAAGATGGCAGACTTGAGAGCGCCGAAGATCAGAGCGCCCATGGTCATGGCATGGATGCCGAGCCGTCCCTTGTGCAGGTTGACGAGTACGGTCTTTCCTTCATTCAGCACGTCATCAAAAGAAAAAGTGGAATGCCTCTGTCCGAGGATGTAGCGGAAATGTGGGTCTGCGGTGAACTCAGAAAACTTGTTAAGCGCCGCTTCCCTGATCGTCGCCTTCATCGCATCGCTTAATGGATTGAAGCGCAGCTCAAAGTATTCGCGGACCTCCGGATTGGACACGTTCTTTAGAAGGATTTCCCGGTAGCTGTCACTCGAGAGAAGAAGAGCAGCCTCAAGCAGAGTCAATCCATTTGCCGAAAGCACAAACAGGGCATTTCGTAAATTCTCTTCTGTCCGCTGACCCTTGAAATCACATCGATCAGCGATACTGCGAGTCTGCTCCGCGACCAGCCGGAATCTCGATGATTCATCCTTCGCTTCGATTGGATTGATGCCGACGACGCCATCCTGCCGGGTCGGGTCCACGAGAATGAACCGATGAGCGTCCTCTGGCCTTCGTACTGCGGCGTAGCGCAGGAGCGGATCAAAGAGATCGCCGTGCAGGTCAAAAAGAACGAAGCCTCTTCCGGCATCGATGTCATGCTGGGCAAGCCCTTGTATAAACTTGGTTTTCCCCGAGCCGGTAGCCCCTTCGACGGCCATGTGCTGGGTCCGCATCGCAGTCGGCAAGAAGTACATCTCATCGCTTACTCGCTCATCCAGAACGATCTTTCCGAGTGGCAACCCGCCGGAGAGCCTCTTTGCCGCCCTATTGGAAAGGCTGTTCCATGTGTTTATGAAGATGGTTTCGAGTGGATTCATGTTGCTGCCTCTGGATTAATGACAGCAATCATTGGGGCGGGTGCGGGAAAGACCCGGTGCCGAGAAATTAACTTTCAGGGATTTCTTTTACCGATTGCGATATGCGTTGTAGTCGAGCGCAAACCGGACCCAACTGCGGCGCAGGTATTGAGGAATGCGCGGCGTCATTGCAAGCAGAGTGGCAGTCGTGGTCTGTGCGCCATACCCTTGTGAAAGAGCAAGGGCGAGCGGAAGCCGTTCTTCAGCAAAATGCTTCGCTTCGGCGGAATCGGAAAGCAGAGATACGGCAATTGCGGCGTTCATGTTAATTGCCTGATGGATGTCCCCAGAAGGCCATGAACCTGCAATAGATAGGTTTTCAAGCGCACGCTCGAAGTCACCGGAAAGAAGCGCCAGCGGCCTCCTGCCAACGTCATGGCGGGCATGTCCTTCGCTGCCGAAGCCCATGTATGCCCGATAGTCCGGGAATGCGGCGAAGGCTTTCAGCAACAGCCTCTTTGTGGCCTCAACATTCCCATAACGCGATTGAATCGTTGCCCGTTGTTGGTAGACGGCAGGATTGACTGGGATGCGAGCGCCGATATGCGCCTGTTCAGCCAGTTCCAGGACACGCCACGCTGGTTCCCGCTCATCGCGGTGTATCCGGGCCTGGGATAACAGGACAGCGGTCTTTGCGTAGTTCGCAAGGTCCAGCCTGCTCTCTGTCTGCTTGTATATATCAAGCTCAATATCGAGCGCCTCGGTCGATGCCAATATTGCGCTTTGGGCATAGCCGACATGCAGGTACGATTCGGCAATAAGATGCTTTAGCCTGGCTCGCAGACGAAAACCAGCAATGTTGTCGGCCCTTGGGCGGGAAAGTCTTTGCAGAAGCCGATTGTATTCGCCTATTCCATCAAGCGCCCTAACATTCGACCAGAAATGCACTGAGGCTGCATACACATCCTCCTCAAGGGCATTGAGGGAACTGGATTCCTGCTCCAGAAGCAATTCGTCTTTGGCGATAGCGATGTCTGGCGCCCTAAACGGGATACCGTCATTACTGCTGGGATACCTGCGCTGCGTTTCCTCGTTATGGGCATGAACGGAGACCAGATTTGGGGACTTCTTGAACAACTCCGCGATCTCAGGCCTTGGCATGCCTCTACGGAGAAGAAAGTGGATCGCGCCCCGAAAGTCTTTCGGGGTTGGATCGAACCTCCGCGTTTTTCTCCGTACCTTCTTCATGGCGGCGGCGCGCGCTGAGGGCTTCCCTTTGCCGGCATGGTTCCAGGAGCACCAGTCTCCATCTCTTCCTTAGAAGTATAGTTGGAGATCAGGACTTCCTCGTGCTGGCGCTCACCCTTGATCTGGACGGAATACGTAATGCCGACCGTCTCTATATGAAAGCTGGAGAATATCCGGCGCACTTCCGGCGTGTCGTTAAGCGAAAGCAGGAACTTTCCCTTGAGCTTCATCAACCTGTCCCGCAAGACAATGAAGTCGTCCTTCTCAAGGTTGTGGTGATATAGCTTGATGCCGAAGTACGGCGGGTCAAGGTAGAACAGTGTTGTCGGCCTGTCGTACCGTGTGAGGATTTCTTCGTATGGTCCGCACTCGATCTGCGCTCCTGCCAATCGCTGGTGCGCCTCCTCAATCAGATCGGGAATCTTCTGCGGAGAAAACCGGTTGGCGCTTGTGACGAAATACCCGTAGGACTGGGACCTGACGCGCCCGCCGAAGGCCACCTTCTGCAAATATAGGTATCGGGCGGCGCGCTGAATGTCGGTCAGATTTTCAGGATTTGCCTTCTGCAAATGCTGGAACCATTTCCTGCTTAGAAGCATGTAGTGCATGTAGCGGATCAGTTCCCCATGGTGCGACTGACAGATGCGATAGAAATTCACCATTTCGCCATCCAGATCGTTCAAGATCTCCACCGGGGAAGACTCCTTTCGGAAGAAGACCTGTGCCCCACCTGCGAAAGGCTCGACATATGTCTTATGCGGTGGAAATCGCTTGATGATTTCGTTGGCGAGCCGGTACTTGCCGCCAACGTAGCTCAAAGGGCCTTTCATGATATTTCTGAGTCCCTGTTAAATAGTCTGTCTAGCTGCACATGAAGACCGAGAAGTGCGGCATCAAGCCCGGCAGGTCCGGTTCTGGGATCACGCAGACTCGGCCAAATCAGGCCTGCCATGCGTCGAAGCTGGCTTCTGCGGTTAAGCGGTGGGCTGGCAGAGGCATTGAGCAACTCTGAGCCGGATACTTGTTGCAATGGAACACCCGCATCATTGGCAGTCCGAATCGCCATTCGATGCATCTGCCGCAATCTCAAGCCGCCACGAGGTTCCTCGATGGCCAGATATTCAATGTTTTGTTTTGCAAAAACGCTTGTTAGAAATGCCGCGAGACTGGTCATCGTTCCCGGCTCGTCAGAGGTGAAGTTCTTCACAACCACGTCTTCCAGGTGTGTTTGGTTGAAAAGAGCAATAACAACTCTGCGCCGTTCAAAGCCGACGGCGGCCAATGGTGCCTCAAACATGGGTTGTCGTTCTGTTTACTTTTAATGAATTGCTTCGCGGAACCTTTTCGCAATCTGGCTCTTAGGCCCGGGCTGTACCCTGCGAAAGGCTGCGAGTGTTCTACCGATACCGAGGCGATAGCATGCATTCGCATACCAGCGCGCATTCTCGGTATCTCCTAGCCGCTGGGCAAGCCGCAGAGCGAAATACTCAGCAACATTTTCAGGAACGAAATCAGATTTTGGTTTGATCTGTTCGAGAATACTCATGGCAGTGGAAGTTCTCCTTGCGTTCCTCCAGCGACAACTTCTTCTTGCCGACGGACTTCGCTCCGTACTTTCAAGTATTGGTCTCTATACAGGAACTCAACCGGCACCCGGTATATAGCTCCCAACTTGAGCGCTGTAAGGAAGGTCGGCAACCGCTCGCCAAGTTCAAGGCGAGATAGCGTGGCGCGGCTTTCTTTACTGAGAAGGTGTGCGGCGTGTTCCTGTGAGAATCTCATACGCTTGCGGTAACGCACGAGATGATTTGGATATTTGTTTTTAACTTCGGACACGGGTATGTCCCCCTTTCTTGATTGCAGTGTGCCAAGCAAATGCAATATGGAAAAGGAGGGAAAGTGTCGCGCTCGTGAGACAATGTAGGCTTTTCTTGTGCATAAGGCAGGGGAGAAATGTGTAAATGAAGTCTATGAAGACCCGACAGATATACACATTGATGTCACATCCGTAAGACAGTTTCCCTGCTTCCGCAATGGCCTGATGATCTATAGGCTATATCTCAATGCAAGAAGAAGACAATCAGGTAGATCAAAGCTCCTCCGACTTGGAGGACGATTTACGTTCTCTCGCCGCGATCAATCCCGGCTATACACGGCTGGAACTTGAGGAAGCACGAGCTAGACTCTATCGGCATTTTGATATGGTCTGGAGCATGTTTGTGCGCCTTGAGGCAGAGGGAACACTTGATTCGTTGGCTTTGACAGACACATCGAAAATTCTTACTGTTAAGGAACAAAAGCCATCCCCTGTAGATTAATCATACGCAATAGTCAATGAAGACATATTTTGCCTATACTCGTGTCTCCACTCAGAGACAAGGTGAGCAAGGAGTTTCTCTGCAAGAACAGAAGGCAGAAATTGAAAGATATGCCGCCCAAAAAGGGCTAGCGATTTCAATGTGGTTTGAGGAGAGGGAAACGGCGGCTAAGATTGGCAGACGAATCTTTACCGACATGCTTAAACGACTGCGCAAAGGGGAAGCGCAGGGGGTCATCATCCACAAGATTGACCGAAGTGCGAGGAATCTTCGAGATTGGGTTGATGTGGCCCAGCTCGCGGAAGACGGCATCGAAGTCTACTTCACTCGTGAATCTCTTGATCTCAAATCTTCCAGCGGCAGGCTTGCAGCCGATGTTCAAGCTGTCGTTGCTTCTAACTACGTTCGCAATTTACGCGAGGAAACCATCAAAGGGTTCTACGGACGCTTGAAGCAGGGTATCTATCCCATGCCGGCTCCCATTGGTTACCTGAATGCTGGCGCTGGAAAACCTAAGATCATTGACCCTGTCTGTGGTCCGCTTATCAGAGAAGCGTTTCGTCTGTATTCGACCGGGCAATACAGTCTTCGTAGTCTTGCAGCGGAACTTAATCGACGAGGACTGCGGCCCAGAAGGGGAACAAGGGTAAGTGCCACTACCCTGGCTGATGCGCTCTCAAACCCCTTTTATTATGGTCTTATGGTTGTTAAAAAGACCAATCAGAGCTTCTTGGGAAGTCACAAGCCTCTGATAAGCCGTGAATTGTTTGAGCAGGTTAAAACCACTATGTCGGGCAAGGTTAATCGTGCTTCAGTTCCGATACGCCGCGAATTTCTTTTTGGACGCCTTGTATGCTGCCAGAACTGCGGGCGCTCTCTCGTGGGCGAAATGCAAAAGGGGCACATTTATTATCGATGTCACAGTTCGCAATGCCCATCGACCATATTCCGCGAGGAGATATTGGATCAGGAGGTCAAACGAATGATTACGGGGCTGCAAATGCACCCAAAGGAAGTAGCTGTTCTAGACCGTTACGCTTCCCACAAGGAACGCCAAGCAGTTGCAGACAAGGATCGCAGAGTAGCATCAATTGAGTTGAAGATCGCCGCCGTCAAGGATCGGCTCAATCGCCTCACAGATATCTACATAGACGGCAATATCGACAAGGACGCTTTTAATGAGCGTAAAAAGGCACTCCTTTCAGAGCGCCTTGAATATGAGGACGAAATGGGACAGCTGAACGCCGACCCTACATCCTGTCTGCGCCGGATGCAGGAATATGTCGAACTCGTAAAACGGCTGTATTTACAGTACGAAGTGGGGAATCTCCAGGAAAAGCGACAAGTACTCGAAGCCTCAATGTCGAACCGCTCGGCTAATGGGAAAAACCTCGAATTCAAGCTAAAATCTGCACTCTCAGAGGCCGCTCAGCGGCCTAATGTACGGTTTGGTGGCCCTCCTCGACTCAAAGCTCGAACTTCTAGCAAAAGAAACCACACAAATCAGGAAGGAGCATTCTGCCTCAACAAAGGGCAACAGGGCGAGGCATTCAGTGAGACATTTTCGGCAATAAACCAGGATTTCTGGGAGCTCTGGGTGGATCGGCTATGTGACAAGCTGAACGGAGAAATAGGGCAAGCGCCTACCTAAGACTTCCAAGGAAGTGGCTCCAGGTCGCCAAGGAATCTATTTGTTTCGCGTCTCCGAACAATGCCCCGCGCAATGAGGTCTGGCCGCATCCCTAGCAGATTCAAGGTGCGCGATGGCGACAGTCTGTCGTGGCCCCAAGGATTTGGCCCAAGAGTGAATACCGGTTGACGGCCTTGACATGAAACGTACGCAGGTGTATGCTGACGGTAGGTATGAAAATGACATTAGGCGATCAGCTTCGCAAGCTGAGAGATGCAAACGATCTCTCTCTGCGTGAGCTAGCCAAACAAATTGGTGAAGTAACAGCTGCACATCTGTCTGATATTGAGTTCGGTCGGCGCTATCCGTCAGATGAATTGCTGAAGAAACTGGCTGTGTTCTTCAAGGTGGATGAGGCAGAACTGCGCGTTTTGGACACACGCCCGCCGGTAGAGGAGATTAAGAGGCTTGCACTGAGCGATCCGGCCTTTGGGCTGGCGTTGCGCAAACTTGTAGATAAGGAGATTACACCCGAGGACGTGCTGAAAATGACTGAAGGCAAGTCCGACAGGCAGAAGAACCAATGAAGAACTTTCGATCCACAACCGGGCCATTCCTTGAGCGGCCTTTCTACGAAGACCGGGAAATAGAGACCATCTGTACCGAAGCCCTTCGAGAAGTCGGTTTGCTACCAACACGTCCAGAAGCCGTTAGAATTGACCGCTTCATCGAAAAGCGCTTCGGCGTAGTTCCGACATATGAAGATTTGCCAGATGGAGTACTGGGGCTTACCCGGTTTGGCCAAAAGGGCGTAAGAGAGGTTGTCGTGGCCAAAGCGCTCGACGACGATTCAAGTACTGTTGCAGAGCGCCGGATACGCACGACTCTTGCACACGAAGGCGGTCATTGTCTACTCCATGCACATCTGTTTGCTTTGGCGACACCAACGCAGAAACTGTTTGGAGACTTCAGTGAGCCGGACAAACCAAAGGTTCTTTGCAGAGATGAAGTTCTCGGAAATTCTCGGGTGCAGTATGCAGGAAACTGGTGGGAATTCCAAGCGAACCGTGCCATTGGTGGGTTGCTAATGCCCTCTGCTCTTGTCACCGAGTCCTTGGGCGAGTTCATGTTGAAGGGGCCTGCAGGATTTCCACACTTCGATCATGACCGCATTGAAGAGGCGGCACGAGCCTTGGCCGAGGTCTTCAACGTCAATCCACTGGTTGCCAAGATAAGGATTAAGCAACTGTTCGGGGCAGACACTCAACAGCAGTGGTTATTGTGATTTTTTTTGCTCAAACAGTACGCATCGTATGCAGACAATACAGATAAAGGAAAGGAGAAATAAGAGGAACACAGAAAGACAGAATCTATTTGACGCCGCCGAGTATCTGGTCAGGTCGCAAGCCTAGCTTCGATAAGGACCACGGGGTTGGAGAGTCTCGGCGGCATAGGGCGGCGTTCTCCGACTAGCAACAAATATTAACAGCCATCGCAATAGAAACAGGCGATGGATTGAGGAGAGTTTCAAAATGGCAGACCAAGTAAACGAAAACCGCAAGGAAGTCACGATCACAATTGATGCAATGCATCACGTATCCCCAACACCCACGACAGGCAAGGCGTTATACGCGCTTGGTGGTGTTCAACCAGAGCACACGCTCTATCGCGAAAAGCCGGAGAGCGAGCGCGAAGACCCTCCAGTTCCCTTGGACGATTCGGAGATTCACTTGCACGAAGGTGAGAAATTCTATTCCGAACCGAATGGGAAAAAAGTCGAAATCATCATTGATCGCAAGCGTGTCGAGTCTCCGAAGGAAACAACCGGTGCCGCACTCTATGTGCTCGGCGAGGTTCCGGACAACTACATCCTTTACCGCGAAACCAGCGGCCCAGAAGAGGATCAGCCAATCCCCAACAACACCACTACCATTCGTGTTCGGAAGGACGAGAAGTTTTATTCCAGTCTTGGACAAGTGACCCCGGGGGTGTCCCTATGACCGCAGCAGACACTCTTGAGGAATTGCTTGCAGAAGAGGATGTGAAGCACCTTAAAGACAAAGGCCATGTCTTTGATGTGCAGCGAGAGGAGGGGTTCATTTGCGTGGCGATTCGCAATTTTCCTTTGCCCACAGGATACAACCTACAGACGACGGATCTCTTGCTGCGGTTGCCGCTCAATTTTCCGCTGGCCTGCCCTGACATGTTCTGGACATTTCCGCACGTCAGGCTTGCAAATGGGGCATACCCGAAGGCTGCCGATGTTCTCGATGTGCAGTTTCAGGGCCGCCAATGGCAACGCTGGTCCCGTCACCCGGATGTTAGCTCCTGGCGCCCTGGAACCGACAACCTCAAGACTTTTCTTGGAACCATACGCCGAGAATTGCAGAAAGGTATCTAATGCGTCATACTCTCACATTCTTGGAGACCCAGTATGCCCAACTCACGGAACATCTGTTCGGCGAAGGGCATGATCGGGAGCGGGCCGCATATCTATTGTGCGGCCTGTCCCGTACCGCCACGGAAGCTCGCTTACTCGTTCGGCAGGTCATTTGCGTGCCGGACTCAGATCTGTTATCGCAAAGCGATCACAACCTGAGTATCCCCGCAAGTTCGTTCTTGCCCGTGATGAAAAAGGCCGATCGCGAACAAACGTGCTTTGTGTTGGTTCATTCACATCCAAAAGGGGTTCCCAATCACTCCGAGCAAGATGATCGAGAGGAACCGGGGCTATTTCGCACCGCATACAACCGCATTTCGACCAAAGACGCGCTACATGCCAGCCTGATTGTCAGTGAGCCGAAGATGATGCAGGGCCGAGTCTGGCTGGACGGTGGCGAAACTTACCCCATTGATGTCATCCGTATCGTTGGCCGGAGAATCCGTTTCATCCCAAGGGGTGGCCTCTATGGCTCGGTAGATACGAGCTTCCACGACCGTGCGGTAAGAGCGTTTGGCCCGGACCTACAACCTCTCCTTAAAAGTCTTACAGTGGGGGTTGTTGGGACCGGAGGGACAGGTTCCTCGGTTACTGAACAACTCATTCGGCTGGGTGTAGGTCATCTCATTGTTGCGGACGGCCAATCTCTTGAACGCTCAAACGTTAGTCGCGTCTATGGTTCACAGACTGATGATGTGGGGATCTCAAAAGCAGTTCTTATGGGACGCCTTGCTCGCCATCTCGGCTTTGGAACCCGCGTTGATTTGATCAAACGGCCAGTTACGTACCAATCTGAGATGAAGAAATTTCGTGACTGTGACATCATTTTCGGCTGCACTGACGATCAGTGGGGCAGGTCTCTTTTGAGCCTCTTCAGTATTGAATATAGTGTCCCTATTTTTGACATTGGGATCAAAATTGATTCGAAGGACGGTGTCATCCGCTCCATCCCTGGACGCGTGACCACTTTGATTCCAGGGCAACCATGTCTGCTCTGCCGTCGCCAGGTTACCCCAGAAGGTGTAGCCGCAGAGCAGTTGCAGGAGTTGGCACCCGAGGAGGCGGACAAGCGTCGCCGCGAAGGGTACATCCCGGAGTTACCAGATGCCGAGCCGGCTGTAATTGCCTTCACTACCGCAACTGCCGCCCTGGCGATTGGTGAGTTTCTCAACCGTCTGACTGGGTTTAAGGGAGAGGATTATCAGGCTGGGGAACTCTTGATACGTTTTGACGAAAGCGCAATCAGGAAGCCCGGAGCGATTCAGCAGCCTGGGTGTATTTGTACTGATGCAACCAGAATAGGTCGAGGCGATCAGGCTCGATTTCTTGGCTTAACGTGGAGGGAAGAATGATCCTAAAAGCGCTTCGTCGCTGGTGGCAGTGTCTTCAGAAACGGCCAGACATTAAGAGAGTCATCATCGTCGAATCGATGACGGACGTTCCGGCAAGACTTGCATCGAACTTCTACGTTGTTCGCCGGGCAGGTTTCGACCGCCGGGCCGTGTTCAATTGCCCCTGCAACTGCGGCAGGAGAATCGATCTGAATCTCGTGAAGAGCCAAGGGCCGAACTGGTCTCTCGCCATCAAGAATGGCAAAGCCACGCTCAATCCCTCCGTCTGGCTGCGAGATGAGCCTTGTCAGAGTCATTTTTTTATTCGCGATAACAAAGTGATGTGGGTTTAGTATTGCTTTTGCAGTATGCGAAATTCATGCGCGACTGAAGGCAATAGGCAAGGGGCTTGCCGAAAAATGGCAAAGTATCATTACACATTGATGATTAACATGTTTGTGCAACTCAGGTATGTAGGCATGTATCAATTTCAACGAATTATCGACTAGAGATTTCTGTGGCTGGAGACAAATTTGTGGCAACCAGAGCATCCAGATGCCTCAAAGATCAATACCTCCATGCGCTTCGTCCGCAACGCTTTCCATATCAATTAGTTGCGGACAGCCAAATTCAACGAATTTCAAAAAGTGGTCTGACCCGGTTCGGGACCAGGGGGTCGGAGGTTCAAATCCTCTCTCCCCGACCATTCAAGATAAAAGACTTATGTTTATTTCGCGTGCCTGCGCGCATTGAGCGTCAGCCGCCGGGGGCGGTGCGAGGCGACAGCCGCGGCCGTTTGGGAATTCGCGTCTGGCTGCCCGGGATGACAGGGCTTCGGGTGGAATGAGGCGGTTGCTTCGCCGAGGCGAATTTAGGCTCGGTTTTCCTCACCCTGGCGTGCAGCGCGCCGGATTCATGGTGAGCGCGGAATTCAATCGACACTAAAATTGAACTAGAGCCATGTCTGAATTTACGCATCTGCACTTGCATACGGAATACTCGCTGCTGGACGGCGCCTGTGACGTGA
>JAJYZC010000015.1 GCA_021800255.1 Acidobacteriota bacterium | reverse complement strand
CAGCACCCTATCCCAGCAACTCAGAACTCCGGAAATCTGAGCCGCATACCGTTGCGTCAGAAGTTCGATGTCCACAGCTCATCATAGCTGTGGACCTCTTTGGTTCCGGCTACGCCGGGTTAGGATATTCCAAGGGTGGAAGAGTTTCAGTCAGCCGTGAATGGACGCCCCTCAACAGCTCAGCGCACAGACTTGCCGCGCCGCATCGAGTTTCAGTCAGCCGTGAATGGACGCCCCTCAACAGCAACTGCCACGCGAGCTTGATCTCGCCTATGGTTTCAGTCAGCCGTGAATGGACGCCCCTCAACAGCGCGCAGCCGGTGGATTGATGACGCGCACACGTTTCAGTCAGCCGTGAATGGACGCCCCTCAACAGCGAGTTCATAAACGACTCCGCATAGCTTTCGGTTTCAGTCAGCCGTGAATGGACGCCCCTCAACAGCTTTCCCGTAGCAGCTTTGCTACTTCTTTTTGTTTCAGTCAGCCGTGAATGGACGCCCCTCAACAGCGCTTACTGCGATATATGAGACAGAAAATTGGTTTCAGTCAGCCGTGAATGGACGCCCCTCAACAGCCAATTCGCCTACCTTCCGGTAGACACTCAAGTTTCAGTCAGCCGTGAATGGACGCCCCTCAACAGCCACCGTGCAATTCACCATGTAATTCGTGTCGTTTCAGTCAGCCGTGAATGGACGCCCCTCAACAGCGGCGCCTTTTCGACTAACGACGCAATTTCGTTTCAGTCAGCCGTGAATGGACGCCCCTCAACAGCGTGGGACAGCATGTTCCGGTCCATGAACGAGTTTCAGTCAGCCGTGAATGGACGCCCCTCAACAGCAATGCCAGATCGATTCGAGAAGACCGACCGGTTTCAGTCAGCCGTGAATGGACGCCCCTCAACAGCTCGTATTCTGAAGGAGGGTGAGCAGGAGCGTTTCAGTCAGCCGTGAATGGACGCCCCTCAACAGCAGATTTGCGCTAACTCACTCAACCGAAAAGGGATCGAAGCCTCCTTGCGCAAAGAAAATCGCAAAACACGGCCTTGCATTTCAGCTTCGTTCATCCATTTGTTACCTTTCGGCGCTTGGGCGAAGCCCGACCGTCGGGAACGTTCCCTCCGGTGATGCGCCTCGGCTGTTTGGACCAGGGGACGGTCGGTTACGCGGCGGCTTTGCGGCCGCCGGCATTCGCCTGTCCTCCGAGTGCCCGGCCGTAGGCTTGAGGAGGGGAGACCATCAGTGCTAGTTTACATGTAACCAATGGAGGTGGGTATGGCTGCACATTCTCAGGTCACGCCGTCCCGGGAGAAGGTGAGGGCGCACCGCGAGCGGCTGCGCCGGCAGGGACTAAGGCCCATCCAGATCTGGGTGCCTGACATTCGCTTGCCCGCATTCGCGAAGGAGGCGCGCCGCCAGTCGCTTGCCGTGGCGAGAAGTGCGCGCGCGAGGGAGGACCAGGCGTTCATTGATGCCGTTTACGATTGGGGCAACGCATGAAGCGCGGCGAAATCTGGACCGTGGCTGGCGGCAAGGACTACGCAGGGAAGCCCCGACCGGCGGTAATTCTTCAAGACGACCGCTTCGACAGGACGGAGTCGATCACGATCTGCGCATTCACGACGGACCCCACCGAGGCGCCGTTGTTCCGGCTGGCAATCGAGCCCAGCGAGACGAATGGCCTCCGCGCTGTCTGCCGTCTGATGGCCGATAAGATCACGACTGTTCCCAAATCGAGGATCGGCGCGCGAGTGGGACGCCTCGGCGATGAGGATATGGTGCGGCTGAATCGCGCGGTTCTTGTTTTCCTGGGGATTGCGGCTCATGGCCGCGAGCACTGACAACGTAGCGGGTGATGCCGGCTGCGACGTTTCCCGATCAGGAGCCGGTGATGATTGTGACGGGGCACAAAAGAAGAAGGCGAGTTGAGGGCGACGGTCTCCCAGATCTCAAAAGCGAGATCCGGGGTATTTGGCTCATAGCTGACTCACCAGTGTTTTCATCGACTTAATGCTATTGGTTAGATAGTCCTGCTTGACCTGAACACGATGCCCATTTACGGTTTGCTTGCCGGGCTGGAGCTTTGAAAACGGCAGGCCCTTTGCGAATGCCACAACGCCCGTCGTCTGAAAATCGCGAATATCAACGAATCCTTGTTCCGCTGAAGAGAAGGAAAAAATCTCTGGATTGGTGCTCAGCAAGCTCACGATATCGGCTTGAATGGCAGCCAGCACCGCAGCATAGGCAGATGCGGAACCCATGTACTGCGTGATTCGATTTTTTGCAATCAGATGAACCTTTGGGAGTTTACGAGATGCGTTGCCTAGCTTTGTTGCGAACGCATATGAGGCATAGATATCCGAAGGCAATTTTAATCCAAAGATGAGCGAGAATGCGTTTTGAATCGCCCTGCGCGAGGAGTCATCTGCCATAACGGGCAGCACAATGCGATCTGCGGTCGCAAGGCCGATCTGCGTGTATAGCGAAAAGCTGGGATTGCAATCCATAAAGACCACATCGTATTTATCTTCAACCTGCTCCAAGAAGGTCTTGAGCCAGTCAATCACAGCGATCCACGCATCCGTCCCGGGGATATTTTGATTAGCGAGAGTGTTGACTGCATTAGCCTGCAACTCAAGAAGCGGGTCTCCGCAAATCAGATCGACATTCGTAGGAATTCCGGAGTTGTATTCAGAAGGCTTGGTAATGAAATCCTGGGCAATAAAGGCAGGAGGGGCATACGGTGCTGGCAGACGAAGCTGAAAGTATCCGCCCAAGCTGCAACGCGGAACCATACCGTGCCGTGCAAGGAGTTTGTCACTCCCCTTGTAGTTCAATCCCCCCAGCATCAACTCCGAGAGGTTTGCCTGGGGGCAGATGTCGACGGCCAGAATCCGTTTTTTGGGGTACTTCTCCGCATATCCAGTAATGGACTGGAATGCGAGACTCGTCTTTCCTGTTCCGCCCTTGTTGTTCCAAAATGCATATTTCACGTCCACATGCCCCTCCAAGATGTCCATTGAGGACATCGTTTAGTCTAATATGGACACATTAGAGGAATCCGAGGACGCTGTCAAGTCCTCTTGGACGAAAATGAGAAGTTCGCAGCCTAACCGTGCAGCGAGCTTTTGTGGCAAAACCCATGAGATCTTTACGCCTTGGCCGAGGTTAGCGCGCCCAGGTCGGCGGCGAGCTTTTCGGTCGAGAAGGCTTCCAGGAGGTCGCCCTCTTTGATGTCTGAGAAGTTGGCGATGCCGACGCCGCACTCCATACCGTTAGAGACTTCGCGGGCGTCGTCTTTGAATCGCTTGAGGGAGCCGATCTTGCCTTTGAAGACCTGCTCGCCGCCGCGGAGCACACGGACCTCGGCGTCGCGGCGGATGACGCCATCCTGCACGCGGCAGCCGGCGATGGCGCCCACCTTGGGGATGCGGAAGATGTTGAGGACCTCAGCGCGGCCCAGATAGTTCTCCTTGAAGGCGGGCTCGAGCAGGCCCAGCATGGCCAGGCGAATCTCGTCTTGCAGCTCGTAGATGATGGAGTGGAGGCGGATTTCGATGCCTTCCTGCTGGGCCAGTTCGGCGGCCTTGCGCTCGGGGCGCACGTTGAAGCCGATGATGATGGCGTTGGAGGCGGTAGCCAGCAGAACATCGCTCTCCGTGATGGAACCCACGCCGGAGTGGAGCACCTTGACGCGCACCTTCTCCGTGGACATGCGGGAGAGCGAGTCGGCGAGCACCTCGACGGAGCCGGTTACGTCGCCCTTGATGATGAGGGGCAGGTCTTTGACGCCGGATTGGCGAATCTGCTCGGAGAGCCCTTCGAGCGAGACGCGGGAGCTCTTGGCGAGCTGGGCGTCGCGCTCTTTCATCTTGCGGTAGTGGGCGATGGACTTGGCCTTGTCGCGGTCGGCAACCACCAGGAAGGTGTCGCCGGCGTCGGGGATGGATTCGAGGCCGAGAACTTCGACCGGCGTGGAGGGGCCGGCTTCGTCGAGCGCGCGCCCGCGGTCGTCGAACATGGCGCGGACCTTGCCGAAGGTATTGCCGACGATGTAGCTCTCGTTGAGACGGAGGGTGCCGTCCTGAACCAGGACGGTGGCGACGGCGCCGCGTCCGCGGTCGAGCTTGGCTTCGAGGACGCTGCCGACGGCCTTGCGGCCGGGCGTGGCCTTGGGCGCCTTGATGTCGGAGACTAGACAGATCATTTCGAGGAGCAGATCGAGATTGAGGCGCTTTTTGGCGGAGACCTCAACGAAGACGGTGCTTTCCTGGCCAGCGCCGGCCCACTCTTCGGGAATGAGGCCTCGGTCGGCGAGCTGCTTCTTCACGCGGTCAGGGTTGGCCTCGGGTTTGTCGATCTTGTTGACGGCGACGATGATGGGGACTTCGGCGGCCTTGGCGTGATCGATGGCTTCCAGGGTCTGGGGCATGACGCCGTCGTCGGCGGCGACCACGATGACCACGATATCAGTAACCTTTGCGCCGCGGGCGCGCATGCGGGTGAAGGCCTCGTGACCCGGCGTGTCGAGGAAGACGATCTCGCGGCCGGAGGCGGGCGAGCCTTCCTTGGCGAACTTCACCTTGTAAGCGCCGATGTGCTGGGTGATGCCGCCGGCCTCGCCCGCAGCCACATCGGTTTCGCGGATGGCGTCGAGGAGCGAGGTCTTGCCGTGATCGACGTGGCCCATGACGGTGACGACCGGGGCGCGCGGAACTTCAAGCTCGGCGGTGTTTTCGGCTTCGAGGACCTCTTCGATGGCCTGGTTGGCGAGCTCTTCTTCGTAGCTGATGACAGTGGCGGCAGCGCCGAACTTGGCGGCCATATCCTTGACCATCTCGGCGTCGAGGGACTGGTTGACCGTGACGAATACGCCGCCCATGAGGAGGGTAGCGATGAGGTCCTTGGCGCGGACTTCGAGTTTTTCAGCCAGATCTTTCACGCTGATGCCTTCGGTGACGGTGATCTGGCGGGTGATGGGCAGAGGTTCCGCGCCGGCTTGAACGCCGCTGTAACGCGGCGGCGGCACGAAGCCCTTCATGGGGCCTTCCTTGGTCTTGGGGTACTGCTGCGGGCCGCGGCCACGGCCCCTGGAAGCGGCACGCTGCGGGCGCGGCGCCTCGCCGGACGGTGGAGCACCAAGGCCGGGGCGAGGGCCGAAGCCGCCGGAACGCGGCGCGCCAAAACCGGGCCGGGCGCCGGGAGCGGCCGAGCTGCCCGGCGCAAATCCACCAGCCGATGCCCGGGTGGGATGTTTGGGCCGCGGGCCGCCAGAAAATTGGCTGGGCGCAGCGGCGCCGGAAGCGCGCTGAGGATAGCTGCCGGCGGGCCGGCGATCGAAGATGGGCTTGCCGCGCTGCAGTCCCGCTCCGGAAGCACGGCTACCGGGCGCAGAAACAGCCGGCGAGACGATGGACGCCTTGTAGACAGGGCGCGGCCCGGTCTGAGGCATGACCATGCGGCGAGCAGGCGACGCAGGCGGAGTCTGCGTGTGGGGCGGCGCGGAAACATCGGCGGAAACGGCAGCTTTGCTGCGCGGCGCAGCCACGGCAGGCACAGGAGCAGACGGCGCGCCGCTGGCGGCAAGCTCAGAGCCAGCAACGGGCGCGGAAGAGGGTAGTTCAGGCAGGGCCGCGGGGGCTTCGGGCGGAGCCGCAGCGGCAGGTGCGGCTGGAGGTTTGACGGCCAAAGGAGGTTTTTCGCCGGAGCGAAGGTGATCTTCGCGCGCGGGAGGAACAGGGGCAGGCTTGACTACCACAGCGACCGCAGGATGCGCGGTGGGAACGGATGCTGCGGGAGCCTTGGCAACCACCGGACCAGCGGGCGGACGGGAAACGATGGCGGGCGCGGGCGGAGGCGAGGCGACGATGGGCGGCGCCGGGCGCGGCTGGGGAACAATCTTGCGGGGCTCGCGGCGAACAGGAGGCTCGGGGGACGGTTCGGCGGCCACGACCGGCTTTGCGGGCGCGGCGGCCGTGCGGGCAGAGGGTTTGGCCTGCGGCGGCGCCACCGGTTTCGCGGGCGCATGGGTGCGGCGCGCCTCTTCTTCCTCTTCTTTCTTCTTGGCCAGAACGGCCTTCATCACATCGCCGGGCTTGGAGATGTGCGAGAGGTCGATCTTGGGGAGGATGGCTTGGTCAGCTTGACGGGCGGGCGCGGCGCCCGGATGCGAAGCGGACCGCATTTCCTGCGCGAAGTGCGCACGAACCTTCTCCGCCTCATCAAGTTCCAGCGAGCTGGAATGAGTCTTGGCGCTGGTGACGCCGAGCTCCGGAAGGATGTCGAGAATCGCACGAGACTTGACTTCCAGCTCTTTTGCGAGATCGTTGATACGAACCTTGCTCATCCGCCTCTTTTCATCAAAATGCGCTGCCTAAAAGCCCCTTAGTCGCTCATAGCTACCTCATGGCACTGGCCGCGTTGAAAACTTGCGTGATCCTGAGTTTGGCTTGGGAGGAAGGAGCGCATCTTATGCGCCATCCTCTTTGGCCGCTTCGTCGTGTTGCGCATGATCTTCCGCCGCGGCCTCTCCCGCTTGCGCCGTTACTTCAGCGGTTTCCGTCGCCGTCTCATCCTGCATCTCTCCAGCCTCCAGGGTGGATGCGCTTTTAGCGCCCGCCTCCGGCGCTGCGGCGTCTACGGCAGCCGCTTCACCGGCCTCCCGTTCCGCCGCGGCTTCGGCCCCGGACCCTTCGACTCCGGCCGCCTGCGCTGCCTCGCCCTCTTCAAATTGGCCAAAGTAGTGGCGGACGGCCACGCTGATCTTTTCCAGCGTTTTTTCGCCGATGCCGGGAATCTCCTCAAGCTGCTCCGGAGTCATGTCGGCGAGGGTCTCGACGGTGGTGACGCCGGCTGCGATCAGCTTCTGGATGATGCCGTCGCCAAGCTCGCCCACCTGCTCGATCGGCGTGGAAGTAGCGCCGGCAAGAGCTTGCATCTGCTGCTCGACCTCCTGGCGCTTTTCCTCTTCGCTCTTGATGTCGATCTTCCAGCCCAGGAGTTTGGCCGCCAGGCGGACGTTCTGGCCCTTCTTGCCGATAGCCAGCGAGAGCTGCGTGTCATCGACGATCACTTCAAGCTGCTTTTCGCCGAGATCGGCAATGGAAACGCGGCTGACCTTGGCCGGCTGCAAGGCTTTCTCAGCAAAGGTGGTGATCTCGTCGGAGTATTCGATAATGTCGATCTTCTCGCCGCGCAGCTCGCGGATGATGGACTGGACCCTCATGCCTTTCATGCCCACGCAAGCGCCGACAGGATCAACGTCCTTATCGCGGCTCTGCACGGCGATCTTGGTGCGCTCGCCGGCCTCGCGGGCAATGGCTTTGATGACCACCGTGTTGTCGTATATCTCCGGAACCTCGGACTGGAACAGGGTCTGCACCAGCTCAGGCGCGGCGCGCGAGACGATGACCTGCGGTCCCTTGGCGGCGCGATCGACTTTAATCAGGACCACGCGGATACGCTCGCCGACCGAGAACTGCTCAAGGCGGGACTGCTCGCGGCGGGGGCAGCGGGCCTCGGCCTTGCCGAGATCGAAGATAATGTCCTGGCCCTCAAGGCGCTTGACGGTCGCGGTCAGCACTTCCTTTTCGCGGTGGGCGTACTCCTGAAAGACGGTATCGCGCTCGGCTTCGCGCACCTTCTGGAAGATGACCTGCTTGGCCAACTGAGCTGCGATGCGGCCCAAGGGACTGGTGTCACGGTAGAGACGAATCTCGCTGCCCACTTCCACGCCCGGCGCCAGCTCGTTGGCCTCGGCCAGCGTGATCTGGTTGACAGGGTCCTCGATCTGGTCTTCGTCGGCAACTACGGTTTTATAAATGTAGGCAGTGATTTCGCCGGTCTCCTTGTTCAGCTCGCCGCGCATGTTCTCCTGGGTCTTGTAGTACTTGCGCGTGGCTAAGGCGATGGCTTCCTCAACCGCGCCGACGACGATGCCGGGGTCGATGCCCTTTTCCTGACTGAGGAGCTCGATGCTTTGGTACAAAGCGCTAGTGGCCATGCTGCCTGCCCTCTTTGCTCGACGCCGGCGCAATTCATTCCCGATCGCCCGGCGTTAGATTTTTCTGCGTTCGTTCTCAGGTTCCAGAATTCAGGGATCAGAATCTACATCCGCATGAGCCGCACATCTGAAACCTGAAACCTCTTTGGTCCCTATTGCCTACATCTCCGGCACCAGTTGCGCCCTCTCAATGTTGGCGAAGGCGATCTCGACGGCGCCGCCGCCTGCCTGCCGCTTTGGCTTCTTACCCGCCGGAGCGGGGTTTGCGGCAGCGAGATCAAGCCTGATGCACTTGCTTGCCGCCTCCGTCTCCGTTCCCGGCGCAGAAACCAAACGGCCCTGCCAGTGCCGGTTGTTGCGGACTGGCTCGAAGGTCTGCACCTTGACCAGACAGCCCAAAAACCGTTCGAAGTCCTCCGGCCGGGTCAACTTGCGGTCCAGACCGGGAGAGCTGGCTTCCAGCGTGTACTCCGCGCCGGGAACCAAGTCTTCCACATCGAGCAGCACGCCAAAGTCGCGGCTGAAAGCAGCCAAGTCCTCGTGCGTAACGCCGGAGAGATGGAGGACGTTCTGCGGGCTGAGCCCGGTTTCCGCTGGCCGTTCCCCTCTTTGGCCTGCTGCGGCCGCGGTCAAGTCCGCTTGCTGCCGCGCCCGGCCCTCGGCGCACCTTTCGAGAAATACCCTCAGAACACGATCCCTAGCCGAGCCGACGAACTCGATGTCCACCACATCCAGCCCATGCGAAACGGCCACTCTGGCGGCCGCCGCCCGGATTTCGTCCAACCTCAGCGCCATCGTTCGTATGCTGCTCTACAGCAATCACTTAGGATGCGTTCGCTGGCTGAAATTTGCCGCAAATAAAAAGTGGGCAATGAGCCCACTCATCTCTCCGCCACCCGGTGCACGCACGGTAAATTCAGGCAGACAAACGCGTTTGCATATATAGAATACGGCGAAATCTGTGGAAATTCAACCCCTCGGCTCTTCCGCTCTCGGATGAGCCTTGGCTTATGCGCTTACCGCCGCCGGGACGCGCCGCCAACCGTAGAGCGGGAACTGATTCGCCATCTCCGCCACCTCGCCGCGAATGCGGGCGAGCGCCGCATCGTCGTTGCGTTGTTCGAGGGCCTTCGTCATCCACGCGGCAATCTGTCGCATTTGGGGCTCCTTCATGCCGCGCGTGGTCAGCGCCGGCGTGCCTACGCGGATCCCCGATGGCTTCAGCGGCGGATTGGCGTCCCAGGGAATGGAATTTTTGTTCACAGTAATGCCGGCCTTTCCCAGAGCCAGTTCGGCCTCGTTGCCCAGGATGCCCTTTTGGAACACATCGACGAGCATCAGGTGGTTGTCGGTACCGCCAGAGACCAACCGGAAGCCCGCTGCCTGCAAGCCCTCGGCCAGCGCCTTGGCGTTGGCGACGATCTGCGCGGAGTAAGCGCGAAACTCAGGCTGCAGCGCCTCGGCGAACGCAACCGCCTTGGCGGCCACAATGTGCACCAGCGGCCCTCCCTGCTGGCCGGGAAAAACCGCCTTGTCCACGGCCTGCGCGAGTTCCTGCGTGCAGAGGATGAGGCCGGAGCGCGGGCCGCGCAGCGTCTTGTGCGTGGTGGTGGTGGTGATCTGAGCGTGCGGCACCGGCGAAGGATGCACGCCGCCGGCAACCAGCCCGGCAATGTGCGCCATATCAAAGATGTAGATCGCGCCCACCTTGTCGGCGATCTGCCTCATGCGCGCGAAGTCCCACAGGCGCGGGTAGGCGCTGGCCCCGCCAATGATCACTTTGGGCTTTTCCTGCAGGGCGACGGCTTCCATCTCGTCGTAGTCGATGGTCTCGGTATCGCGGCGCACGTGGTAGAAGATCGTGCGATACAGTTTGCCGCTGAAGCTCAGCCGGTGGCCGTGGGTCAGATGGCCGCCGTGCGACAGATCCAGCCCCAGAATGGTGTCGCCGGGCTGCAAAACTGCCGCGTAGGCTGAAGCGTTGGCCTGCGAGCCGGAGTGCGGCTGCACGTTGATGTGGTCGCCGCCGAAGAGCTGCCGCGCGCGGTCGCGCGCCAGGTTCTCCACGATGTCGGCGCACTCGCAGCCGCCGTAGTAGCGCCGCCCAGGATAGCCCTCGGCGTATTTATTCGTGAAGACGGAGCCGGCCGCCTCCAGCACCGCTTCCGAAACGAAGTTTTCGCTGGCGATCATCTCCAGCCCCTCGTGCTGGCGGAGAGTTTCCTGGTCAATGGCTGCGGCCACCTCGGGGTCGATTTGGGCGAGTGGGAGCGACATGCGGTCGGTCATACCGAAATTCTATCTCTTTCCGCGCACTGCCCAGCGCGGCATTCTGTCCGTCGCATTCGCGCGGCGAGACAAATCCGTTGCTCGCCTCTCTGTGTCTGCCCCATCCGCGCCCTCGCTCCAACCCAGTAAACTGAGGACGTGAACCATCCTGAAAGGATGGAGGGAGGTTTTATGGCCGCGCGGGCGGTTCCCGCAGTGGTAACGGTGGCGCTGGCATGTGCGTTGCTTCCGGCTTCCCAAACCGCTGGCCAAACTCCGGCGCGGACAACGGCGGTGGATGCGTCTCTGCTCGCCAAGGCCAACGCCGGCGACCCCGCCGCGGAAGTGAAGGTAGGCGAAAGCTATGTCCAGGCCGCTGCGGCCGAGCAGTTCCGCGCGCGCATGGCCAGCGACTACCAGCAGGCCGCGGCGTGGTACCGCAAGGCCGCCGATCAAAACTACATCGACGGCGAACTCCATCTGGCCGCGCTCTATCTCGACGGAGGTGAGGGTTTTCCGCGCGATCCGGCGCAGGCGGCCGCTTGGTATCGCAAGGCTGCGGATCAGGGAGACGTGGGCGCGCAAGGCACGCTGGGAATGCTCTACACGCTGGGGCTGGGCGTGCCGCAGAGCGATGTAGATGCCTACTTCTGGCTCGATCTTGCTGCCTCGGTAAAGGGCCCGAATCAGGCCCGCTACGCTGCCAACCGCCAGAACGTGGGCACGCGCATTACAGTCGATCAGCTCCAAGACGTCCAGGAGCGCATCGCCGCCTGGCAGGCCGCCCATCCCCGGCCCGGCGCAGCACAGTAATGTCTGAACTGCCAGTGTTGCCGGTCAACGCGAGACGGCATGTTCTTCGGTCTCGTGCGCATCGCTGGGAAGGGCGTTCGGTCCTCCTGTCGCTTCTGCCCGCAATTCCTTGAACGCCCGGTGCACAAACCAGCCCATGTGCCAGCCGTCGATGAACTTGTAGGGCGCTTCGCCGGTGGTGTAGTGGCCGCAGGGCAGCGCGTGCGGCTCAAAGCGCACGCCGTAGTGGCGGAAGGCCTCGACCACCTGCAACGAATACTCCTTGGGAAAGGTCAGATCATAGTTGGCGTAAACGAGGAGCACGTTCTTGCCCGCGCCGTCGGCCTTCGGCCCCATGAATTTTTCGTAGTAGTTCACGGGGCTGATGGCCGCCCACAGCGCCCGCAACCGCTCCTGCGTCAGCCCGGCCTGCTCCACGGCTTGGCGGATGTGGCGCGTGCTTTGCCCGGTCCATACCACGTCGCCGAAGGCTGTGGATGCGTGGTTGAAGGCGTTCACCCGCAGCCGCGCGTCGTGCGCGCTAGCCAAAAAAGCGTAGCACGATCCCAGGCTCGTGCCCAGCACGCCGAAGTGCTCGTAGCCCTGCTCCTCCAGCCAGTCCAGGCAGCAGCGAATGTCTACCACCGCTTGCCGGCACGCTGAAATCGTACGTCCGAGGTTGGCGCTCACCGCATAGTCGGCGCGTTCCAGCTCGGTGGGACGGCGGATGTCGTGATACGGCTTTGAGAGCCGCAGCGCCGAAACCCCCATACGGTTGAAGATCCGGCACAGCACATTGTGGCTGAATCCATCCGCATTCCACTGCGGCAAGACAACGATGGCCTGTTTGGGCCGCGCCGGGTCTTTGTGCGCAGGCGCCGGGTACCAGCGCGCGTTCACCAGATCGTTTTCCGGGTAGGGCGTCCGCTCCGGCGAAGTAAACCGCAGATACTGCGCCTTTTCAAGTTTGCCCGTGGCGGCCTGCTCGCGGATGGCCGCATCCCTGGCCAGCGTCTCCGGGCGCACATTGGTGGGAAACAGTTGCGGATAACGCTCTTCCAGCCGGAAGTCCGTAGGCCGCCGGTAGCCGAAGAACTGGTCGCTATGGCGGATGAGGATCTGGTTGATGCGCACCATGGCGGCTTCGGCCGCGGCATCCTCTCGGAGAATATCGGGGCCGGGCAGCGCGTCGGCAAAGCCGTTGGCCTCAAGAAACGGCGCGATCCATTCGAAGCCCCACTCCAGCGGGCGCACCACGCGGTTTTCGTCGCGCGTGGTCAGGCGCGTCTCCCACGCGAACATCCAGCGCGCATACCAGTCCCTGAACATCGATTCCGTTTGCAGCGGGTTCCGAGTTACATGACTCCGAAAACGCCTCCGCCCGGCCGCATCCGCAGCGGACACGATGGTTGAGAGGGCACGGAAACTCTGGAGCCACTCTCAGTGTATCAGCGACACACATGCGTTTCTGCGCGCATCTTCGCCGGCTGCCGCGCCGATACCCGCGCCGTCCGTTCACGGTACGATGATGCCATGAGCCAGGCCCATCGCGCCGGCAGCCGCATCGCCTTCTTCGGCGGCAGCTTCGATCCGCCCCATCGCGGCCATTTAACCGTGGCCCGCGCCGCCCGCGTCGCGCTCGGGCTGGATACAGTGCTCTTTGCGCCCGTGGGCACGCAGCCGCTCAAGACTCACGGCGCCACCGCCGGCTTTGAAGACCGCGTGGCTATGACGCGCCTTGCCATCGCCGGCGAGCCCGGCTTTGACCTATCCCTTGCCGATGCACCCAGGCCCTCCGGCGAGCCCAACTTCACGCTCGAAACCTTAAAACGTCTGCGCGCCGCAGTGGGCCCGGACTGCACCTTGTTTTGTCTGATGGGCGCCGACTCGTTTTTCAACTTGAAGAGCTGGCATCGGGCCGCGGAGATTCCTTTCCTCGCGCCTTTCATCGTTGCCTCCCGGCCCGGTCAGCGGTTGGGCGAGAGCATCTCCATCCTTCAAGCCGCGCTCCCGCCGGAACTCACTCTGGAACCTGCTGCGCACCTTCTGCCGCAGCCCAAGAAGGCCGCACCCGGCGCCACTGATTCCGCGCCCGCCGAATCAAGCCTCACCGTCCGCGCTTTCTCTTTGATGAACGCCGCCGGAGACCGTGCGCCCTTCTATCTGCTTCCCGGGCTGAACGTGGAGATCAGCGCTTCTGCCATTCGCGAGGCGATCCGCAAGCATAAAAGCTCCGGACCTTTAGCCGGAACCGCGATCTCCGATCCCTTGCCCGCAGTTGTCCGCGAGTACATCGCCAAGCACAACCTGTACTGTTAATCCATTCGCCGCGCCGCGCCGCCGCAAACGGCCTTTCATCCCGGAAAGCCCAAGCGGAGCCCAGGCCGCCTTCCCGGAAGCGCAAAACCGCTGTACGATGGGTGGTGGAGAACAATCCCGCCGCATGAGCACCGCGCCCGCGCCCCAGCCAACACTCAGCAAACCACAAACGCGCATTCTGGTTCAGGCCGCCGCTGCGGTCTGCGAGGAAAAGAAGGGCCAGGACACGCGCATCCTCGAACTCGACCCTATCGACTCCGGCCTCTCGGACTTCTTCCTGGTCACCTCGGCCGCCAACGACCGCCAGGCCATCGCCATTGCCGACGAGATCGAGCTGCGCCTGAAACGCAACTTCGGCGTCTACCCCCACTCCGTCGAGGGCCGCCGCAACGCCGCATGGATACTGCTCGACTACGTGGATTTTGTGGTTCACGTCTTTCAGGCCGAGCGCCGCGCCTTCTACGACATCGAGCGGCTGCGCAAGTCGGCCCGCCCGCTCACCCCCGCCGAGTTCGACGCCGAACTCAAGGCCACGCTGGCCGAAAAGACGCGCGCGGCGCGCAAAAACGCCGCCAAGCCCCGGTCTGGCTCGGCAAAATCCACGCCTGTAAAGAAGGGGAAGGAAACCAAGCGACCTGCGCTCAAGGCGAAAATGGCGTCACCCAGGAAAACGCCGGCCCAATCCGCTAAGAAGAAGGACAGGCGGACGCGCTGAAGCGTTGTCAGCTTCGCGCGGAAAACTGAACTGTAGGCATTACCTGCCGCGGGGTGTTAAAGCCCGTTCTCGTGCCTGCCCCACAAAAGCGAAGGGCCGCCGAAGCGGCCCCCGCCGTAAAACCCTGCCAAAGATCAAAAGTAGATGCGGCCGGCGATCTGGACGGCGCGCCCGGGTTGCGGGTCGCCGTTTACATTGCCGGTTACCTGGCCAGGCTCCTGCACCGAGGTGATGGTGCCAAATGCGGCGCCCGTGCTCAAGTTGCCGTCCGGCGGAGCGAAGTTCGGGTGGTTGAAGGCGTTGTAGGCTTCCAGGCGAAGCTGAAGGATGCGCGAAGTGTCAGACCGGCCCAGGGGGAGATCCTTGAACAAGCTCAAGTCGGTGTAGTTGAATCCCGGACCGCGCATGAAACCGCGGCCGACGTTGCCGAAGGTTCCCACCGGCTCAGCAGAAAAGTACGACGGGCTGAACCACAGGTGGCTCGGGGAGCGCGGGTTGAGCAGCGGTATGTGGAAGCTGGAGGTCTCCGGCGTATCCGGGCAGGCATAATAATTGTACGATCCAAAGAGTGTGTCGCAGTAAAGGGAATTGTTGGTGCCGGTTTCGCCGATGGAAGCCGGGAAGCCCGACTGCAGAGCGGTGATGCCGGTAATGTTCCAGTCGCCGAGGGCCTCGTTTACAATCCGATTCTCTTTCATGGCGCGGAAGAGCGGGATCACATAGCCGTAGCCGGCCGAGAATCGCTGGGTCGCGTCGTATTCCGAGTTCCCGTAGCTGAGGTACTGGAACCCCGGCACCCAGTTGGTCCCGGTAATGTCGTAGCTGTTGCCGAAGCCCGAGCTCTCAAAGCCGGAGCCGTTGTCGAGCGCGTGGCTCCAGGTGTACGCGAGGTTGAAATAAAGGCCGTGGGTGGGGTTCTTCTCCAGGCTCACCTGCAAGGCGTTATAGTTGGAGGCGCCGTCGGTGCGTACGCGGCCTACGGAGAGGAAATTGCCGGTGGTGTCGATGTACCACGATGGATCCGTGAAGGGATCGACGCTGGAGGGACCGGCGGAGCAGGCGGCTGCGGCGGCAGAGGTGGGAGAGGTTTCCCAGGCAGTACAGGCTGCAACTGCGGCCGCGTGGCCCGAGGGCGTAATCTGGTCGGCCTCGTAGGCCCGTATCAGTTTGCGGCCCAGGGTTCCCACATAGGCCACGGTCAGCACCTGGTCGCCGGGAATCTGCCGCTGCACATTGAGATTGAAGTTATACGCGTAAGGAACGTTGTAGTTGGAAGCGATGGTGCTGAGGTCGTACGGAACGTACGATGCAAACTGAGCCGCGGTAATCGTCTTCGCCGTCGCCGGCGTGGGGAAGGTGTAAGGGAAGGGACTCTTGGCCGAGCCGTTTCCGGCGATGTCAACATATGGATTGGTAAAGCTGGGGCTGAGGCCGGGAACACCGCCTGCGCCTAAGCTGCTGGTGCCGAAGGGGGGATCTTCCAGATTCTGGAGCTGCGCTTCCTCGGAATCGCGGTTAAAGTACACGCCGAAGCCGCCGCGGATCGAGAACATGTGGGATCCGGATGGGCCAAACAGCGAAGAGGGGCCATTGCTGGGCGACCAGGCGAAGCCCACGCGCGGCGAGAAGTGGTCGTATTTGGTCGTGGCGCCGCCCTGGTTGTTGCAGCCCGTGTCGCCGGGATACAGGTTGCTGGTTGAGGCATTGGGAAAGACCTTGGACTGCGCTCCGGGCACCCAGCAGATGACCGCCTCGTTCTCGTATTGCAGGTTGGCGAAGGGGGTCATGATCTCGTAGCCGGCGCCGTAATTCAGGGTCAGCGAGTTGGTGAACTTCCAGTTGTCCTGGGCGTAACCGTAGATGTCCCACGAGAGGGCGTTGATCTGGGCGCCGCTTCCCTGGTCGAAGCTGTCGGGAATGCCCGTGAGAAAGTCGAGCAGCGGATCGCCGGAGGAATACTCTCCCCGCCCGCCGAAGCTGTAATCTCCGCTGTTTTCCGCGTAGTAGGGATTGTTGACGGAGAAGCGCTCCACCTCCGCGCCGAACATCAGGTTGTGGTTGCCCACAATTTTCGTGAAGTTGTCGGCGTAATCTTCGTTGGCGTCCAAACGCGGCTGTGGACCGTAAGGGGTGAACCCGAGAGTGAAGTATCCTGACACCGGAACGTAGGGCATGGAGGCCCCGGCGGGATACTGGGGGTTGATTCCGGTGAATCCATACGAAGAAGGCTGCGTAACCGTCTGCGGCTCGACGGAAGCAAAATTGAAGCGGAAATAGCCGGCGCGCAGTTCGTTCAGCGTGTTGGCGTTGAAGGTGTGCGTCCATGAGGCGTTGAAGATTTTTATGTGACGCGCATCGGTTTCGGCCCATCCCGGCAGAGTGGCTCCGTAGGGAACAAACGACAGCGCCTCGGTCGTAGGCTGCGACTCGAAGATGCTGGAGGCCCACAGCGCATCGCGCGACGAAAGGTGATAGTCAACGCGGATGATGCCCTGGTCGCTTCCCTCTGTGTTCAGGGCGTTGAAGTTGTAGTACGTGCTGCCGGGGTCGGCGGAGGCGTCGTAGTTCGGCGCGGGTACGTACTTGAGCAGGCTGGAAGAGATGTGGTTGAAGTCGGAGGTGGGTAATTCCACCGAGCCTGTGGGGAAGCAGACATTCCACGGCGTGCCCTTGGCGCAAGTGCCGGCCGGTCCGGTAATCGCGAAGGGGATAGGATTGGAGGTCAGAGTCTGGTCTGCTCCACCGCCGCCCGTGCTGGTCGCGATGTTGTCGTCTTCAGACAGGTTTGCGATGCCGGTGGTAGTTCCCAGTTGCGACGCGGTGGGAACGTTGGTGAGCGTCGGGGTTGCGGTGCGGTTGCGTAGGCCCTGATAGGCGAGGAAGAAGAAGAGCTTGTTGTGTATGACGGGACCGCCCACCGTGCCGCCGTAGACGTTCTGGTGGTAGATCGGCCGCTCGCCCGGCTGCGCGAAGTAGCCGCCCAGGTTCATAAACGTGTCGCGGTAGAACTCAAATCCGTCGCCGTGGAACTGATTGGTGCCGTTCTTCAGGACTTCGTTGATAATGGCCCCGGAGTTACGGCTGTACTGCGGGTTCTGGGTGCTGGTCACGAACGTGACCTCCGTCAGCGCATCGGGATTCACGATGATGCCCGAGCTTTGCAGCGGCGTATCGTTGATGTCCACGCCGTCGAGCAGGTAACTGTTGTCCTCGGTTTGTGATCCGTTGGAGGAGAAGTTGCCGTAGCGGTCGGAGGATTCCACTGTGCCCGGGGTCAGCTTTTGCAGAATGTCGGCGTCGAAGCCCAGCATCGGCATCGCTTCGATCTGCGAACTGGTCAGGGTCGACTGCAACTGCGTATTCGAGGTTTCCACCTGGATGACGTTCGCATTCACCAGCACCGTCTGGGCGACGATGCCGGTCTGGAGGGTGGCGTTGATCTGCAGGTTGTTGTTGACATTCAGCTCGATGCCGACCGATTGGAAGGTCTTAAAGCCTTGCTCCTGGACGGTGACCGTATAGGGCCCGCCGATCTGCAATTGCGGGAAGATGTAGTAGCCGCGGCCATCGGTGGTGGTTTTGGTGGAGATCCCGGTGCTGTTATTCAGCGCGGTGACGCTCGCGCCTGGAATCACTGCGCCACTGGGATCGGTCACCGTGCCATGGATTGCGGCAGTGGTGAACTGCGCAAACGCAACGCGGGCGCTCAACTCGGCAAAGAAACCTGCAACCATGAACAGGCCAAGTGCCAACAACGTGATCTGCAAACGGAAAAATCGCATTGAAATCCTCCTCCCAACCCTCTCTGGACCGGAAACCCATCGATTGCGCTTCCCGATCCCCTCTCGTGTGCCAGCGTCCCTGAGGGGGCAAACTCAGAAACAGTCAATCACTTACTCGGTCAAAAAATGAATAGATCCGGCCACAAATGCATACAACTTTATACCTACCCCTGAATAAAAATCACATGTTTTTTCATCTGGCCCACTGGCCCTAAGGAAAAAACACCCCAAGCTGATTTTTCTCCTCGCATGTAGCATGACGATTGCCAATCGAAATCCGCCCCTCGCGGCGGCGATTTCTTAATGAAAATGAAGGAGTTGCCCCCGCTTTAGCGGAGGTGGTCCTGAACGCCATCTATTAAATTTTGTAGAATTTAATGGAACTATTCCAAAAATGGACAGTCTGCCCCTGCCGGCAAACAATCATCGAAGGACCTGTTATCCGCCAACAGATTGATAAAACAGTAGAAAGGCCTCACCGGGGTTGCAGTCAGGCCCATTCCGGCCGATGGTGTCTCCAGATGTCATCGTAGAGGTGTTGCTTTCGGTCGCTGCCGGATAGACTGCTACCGCGGTGGGATTATTGCCGACCGTCACCGGCGTGTTTCCAACCATAACCTGTGACTGCGAATAGAGGGATACGACGGGAACCGGCCGGTAGCCCGAGGTCGTAGAGCAGCTCATTTTCGGACGACCGTCTATGATGGCGATAGGGGCGCAATTCGTGTTGGTCCAATTCAGCCCGCCCGTCGCCACGCCGAAGGGATTGCCCGCGATGGTCTGGCTGCTGGCGGCAGAAAACAGATTCGTGCCAGCGGGCGAATACTGATAGCTATCCCCCGTCTGATTTACAACTGTGAGCGCATAACCGCCGGCCGATAGTGTGGGGGGAAAAGGAAATGTCGCCTGACTTCCGCCATTACTGACGGAAGCGCCGTCTCTGTAACGGCTACGGTACCCTGCTCATTGTAGATATAAAGTGGGAAATCCGCCCGTACGGATCTGTGCGGGGGTACGGCGAAAGCCGTATCCCTACCGCGACACTATTCCAGCCGACGCTTTAGCGGCGTTGTTCTTCGGGATGCTGGCTCAGTGATGAACTTGCGGGCTGCCGAAGAGCTGGAGGAACGTATCCAGCCGCTCATTGAGAGGGACTCGGAAGCGAACTAAAACCAGCTCCTTTTCAGCACTCAGGCCGAACGTGGCGTGGTCGTCCTCTATCGAGTGCGAGTAGTCGAGCAGCCGTGAGTTCCGCTCGACGCTGGCCGGGGATGCGTAGGGCAGGTACAGAAAACCCGCGTCCGCCTCCCCGTCGTAGGTCACGGCCAACTCAGTTTGAGCCGACCGGACGGAAGCCGCCCGTAGTGTCGGGTTGAACGCGGCCAGCGCCCGCTCCAGAGAGAACCCGACAGAGCCTAGCAGTTCCAGCCCTCTGATCCAGTTTCCGGCCCGGTTCACGTCGGCGATCACATCCCCGGTGCATTCACGCTCCACCGGAGCATTGGACAGGCGAACCTCGACCGTCGGCGGGTCTAACGTCGTCGATGTAATTGTCGTCATCTTGAGACCTTGCTAATCACGGTTACGATCACGCCTGTGATCTTGTTTACTCGCACTTCACAAGACGACGTGTAGAACCTCACAACAGAGTCCCACCCATTCTGAGGGTCCCTTTAGCGACACCTTGAACTGCGTCTTCTATTTCGCTCAGCGTCACACCGCGTTCTTCAGCTTGCTCCACTGCATGTTGAGACAAGATGTAGCCACCGATTGTCATTCCAGCGCGCAGAGTATTGGCGAACCTTGCTATCCCTGCAACTGCTTCAGGACCAAGGAATGCAGCTCCATAGACGCCCGCATAGATCGCTGTCCCTGCTGTGACGACTTTGGACGTATTCGAGAGCTGCTGGTAGCCCGCCATGTTGTTTCCGACGAAGGGATCGATACCGGGATTGTCGGGCGAGTACGTGGCCGTCCCAACGGTGTTTCCGTTGGCATCCGTAATCGCTGTGGCGTTGAACGTGCCATTGGTCTGGTTGTTGCCGACCTGATCCAGCGTCGGCACATTCAGGCTTCCGTTGCCCTGCTGGGATGCCTCGTACTGCTCGTTGCTTAACAAAGTGCATTGCTGATTTCCATTGGCATCATTCGTACAAACATTTACCGAATGACCATCTGGATCATTGTTCAGCAGCGGGTTGTTGTTCCCGTATGAATACAGGTTGAGCGTCTGCGGGTTTTCAAACTCGGCATACGGTACGGTGTCCGGCTCTTCACTCCAATCAGGTGACAAGAACCTTCCCATGCTGGAACCGTAGTATCTGGCCCCGAAGTAATCATTGCCTGATTCTGAGTCCCGTTCTTTGCCGGTAAAGAGATAATGGTTAGAACTAGTTGGTTCCGGGCCCTGTCCGAAGGGATAGAATTCGTTCGCGGAAATCACGTTCCCGCTGCCATCGGTCATGATTCGCGTAGAACCAATCTGGTCGCTGCTGTAATAACTGGTTGAAGCGGAGGGATTCGTAGGGTTCGAACTCCCAGCCTGAGCCAGCCGAGTACCATTAGCGAATATGTAGTCGGTCCAATTCGCGTTGCTATCCAGTTCAGTGAGCGGCATGCCATTGAAGTATAAGTACTCTGTCCAGGCGCCGCCTGAGTCTTTGCGGACACGGTCTCCTTCGGGATTATACGTGTATGTTGCCGCACCGTTGTCCACGCTGAGGATGCGGCCTTCGGGGTCATAGGTAAAGTAGTTGGTGGTATTGCCCCCGTAATAATTATTCCAGGCGATGACATTCCCATCGTTGTCGAAACTAAGCGTGCCGGATGTGTCGCGGTTGGTGGTAGCGCCCGAAAAACTCAATCCTGAGCTCAGCGTGCCTGACTGAATCAGATTACCCCACGGGTCGATAGTGTAGGTCTGCTGCATATTGCCCCCGCCATTCGAGAACGTGGCGAGGCGGTTCAGGTTGTCGTAGCTGAAGCTCTGCGTATTGTTGCTATTGAGCAGGTCGAGAATCTGGAGAATGTTGCCGTTGTCTGCTGCGTTCTGCTGCGCCGTGCAGTTGCTGCCCGGCTCGGCCCACGGCAGCTTCACTACCCCTACGCCATGCTCGCCGCACTCACTCCGCGGCGGCTCGGCGTGCAGGATTGTCTGGTACTGGCAGGTGTCCAGATGACGCCACTGCCGCTCTGGCTGATGCTCGTAGAGCCGGCACATCCGCCCGCACTCCGGGCACGCCCACTCCTTCTCATCCTTGTGGCAAAGATGCACATGCACCTCGCCAGCTTCCAGTTTCAACTCAACCCGCTCCACTTGCCATGGTGTCTCGATGCCCAATATGCGCCGGTACAGCTCATGATCCTGCATCTGCCAAGTCTTGCAGCCCGCCCCACGCCAGGTCGCCCACTCAAACCCGGAATTCCCCAAATAATACTGTTATGCTGCTCAATGCGCTCCTATGCAGTTCTGTGCAGAACTGCGGGTAAACGGACTTATTGTCCTTGAATGGATGCGGCCAGGCATGTGATCCGCATCACCACGGCGCGCGTATCCAGACCCCTTCCGGCTACCAAAAGAGGATGGGAGCAATCGAGAACATCGCGGGGGTTCTGAAATTCGAACACAGTGGCCGTAAGTTATTCCTTCTCCAATAGATTCACTGCCGGTTTCTCCACGCCGAAACGGGAAACTAACCCTCCATTCGCTCTTCCAATGTGATCCATGACTCGCATCTCGTGACACCTATCACTGCGGGGCCAGGCCCTCGGGGTCGATTACAGAGGTATAGATTTCGCGGCAAGCAGCTCCGATTGGTTGCAACGAATTCTACACCAGGTACGCCGGGAGAAACCAACCGGATTCCAGCCCTCCCGGAGAAAGAAGACGGCAGGATGGACGAAGCCGCAATAAAACGAGCCTCCTCGATGGCGTCTCTGGTACGCCGCAGCCTTCGAGGGCGCGTGAACAAGGCGCTTCCGCAAGCCACTCCCGGCCAATGTTTGCAGGGGCCGGCCAAACCCTCCGCCAGTACGGTCATCCTCGCTGTGATCTTTGCGGTTCTCGTGTTGGCTGCGCCTGCCGTCCATCCGCAATCGGCCGCTTGCCTGGAATGCCACGGCGCGCCGGGCATGACAGACGCCAGCGGCCATAGCATTACCGTGGACGGGAACACGTTCAGCGCCAGCGTACACGGCGGCCTGGGCTGCACCGTGTGCCATACTGACATCAAAGGCTATCCTCATCCTGCGCACGTGGCGCCAGTCCAGTGCAGCACCTGCCACGCAGATCAGGCATCGGCGCTGTCTGGAAGCGTCCATGCCGACGGGGTGAGTCAGTGCAGCAATTGCCACGGCGATCCTCATTCCATCTTTCCCAAGGACGATCCCAGGTCGGACGTCTATCCTCTGAACATCCCGCGCACCTGCGGCGCGTGCCACGACGGCCATTCCGCGCTGGCCAAAAAGTACGGCCTTTCCAATGTCTATTCCGAGTACATGGACTCCATCCACGGCTTTGCGCTCAGCAAAGAGGGGTTGCTGGTGGCGGCCAACTGCCAGGCCTGCCACGGCTCACATCACATCCTGAGCCACAACAATCCGCAGAGTCCCACCTACAAGACCAATATTCCGGCTACCTGCGGGAAATGCCACGCCGCTATCGAAGCGAAATACGAGGCCGGCATTCACGGCAAGCAGATTCTCGCCGGTAATCTCAAGGCGCCGGTGTGCACTGACTGCCACACCGCGCACTCGATTTTGCAGCCTACGGCGGCGGCCTTCCGCATGCAGTCCACGCCCATCTGCGGCGACTGCCACAAGGCCCAGCTCGGCACCTACCGCGACACCTTCCACTCCCAGTTGGGCTTGCTGGGCGGCTACGTGCAAACGGCGCGCTGCTGGGACTGCCACCGGGCGCATGAGATTCTGCCCGCCTCCGATCCGCTCTCTGCCATCAACAAAGCCAACCTGGTGAAGACTTGCGGCCGCTGCCACGCCGGCGCCAACGCCAGCTTCGTCGAGTATCAGCCCCATGCCGACCCGCGCAACCGCAAGCTGAGCCCCGGCCTCTATTTCGTGCGGCTGTTTATGAATCTGCTGCTGATCAGCGTGCTGACGTTCTTTGTCATCCATACCCTGATGTGGACCATCCGTTCGCGCTACATCCAGATCAAAAACAGCAAGGCCGGAGAAGGAGAAAAACATGCCTGATTTGGAGCCAACGGCGGCGCCAACTGCGGAGCAAGCCTTGGCCACTGACGCCGCGCCGCGGAGCGGAGAAACCCGCTACTTCCTGCGCTTCACCGCCGGGCAGCGGTTCCTTCACGCCACGCTGTTCACCACTTTTCTGGGTCTCGCGGCCACGGGAATGTGCATGCGCTTCAGCTATAGCGTATGGGCGCGCGCCGCAGCTCGGGCGGTGGGCGGCTTTGGCGCCATTCTTTTCTTTCACAAGCTGTGCGCGGTGATCCTGACGCTGGCCTTTCTCATCCACGTAAAAGACATCTTTACGCGCGGCGTGATGAATCGCGAGAGGGGGATCTTCTGGGGGCCGGACTCGATGGTGGCCAACTGGAAGGACGTCAAGGATCTGCTGGGGCACTTTCGCTGGTTTCTCGGCCAGGGCCCCAGGCCGCAGTTCGAGCGTTATGCCTATTGGGAGAAATTCGATTACTGGGCCGTCTTCTGGGGCATGGTGGTCATCGGCTCTTCCGGTTACGCCATGTGGTTCGCCCCGTTTTTTGCCCACTTCCTGCCCGGCTGGGCGCTCAACGCCGTCCTCATCATTCACAGCGAGGAGGGATTGCTGGCCATTCTCTTCATCTTTGCGATCCACTTCGTCAACACCCATCTGCGCCCCCACAGCTTCCCCATGGACATGGTGATCTTCACCGGCGTGGAGAGCGAGGAGGAGTTTCTACACCGGCACCCGATGGAGTTCGAACGGATGCGCAAGGAGGGAAAGCTGGAGGCGCTGCTCGCACATGCGCCCGACTCCTGGCAGATCAACTTTTCCCGGGTGGTGGGCTTCACGGCCATCGCCATCGGCCTGACGCTGCTGGTGCTGACCCTGACGGCGTACTTCGGCTGATACGCAGCCGCTCCGCGCCCGCTCCCTTTGCGCCTGGACCGTGGCGCTGAGGGCTGGAAGATGCGCGCATACGGCTGCAAGGCCGAATCGCCGCAATGTGGGAAAGATTTCTCCCTTGGCGTTCAAATGTGACCCACGCGACCCCTCGCCGTGACTCCAGTCACTGCGGCATCTTGAGCCCGGATTCATCGTGTAGGCGTGAATTCAGTAAGAAGAATTCTCGCTCCCACGCTTGTCGTGTCTCTCCTTGTTTGCGTCTGCGAGGCCCGCGCCCAAAACAAGCTCACTGACAAAGACTGTCTTGCCTGCCACTCCGATCCCACGCTTAACGCCAATGTAAACGGGAAGACAGCCAGCTTGTATGTCAATGAGAACAAGCTGAAGAATTCCGTTCACGGCATGTTCACCTGCGTGGACTGCCACAAGGACGTGACCAGCCTGGCGCACACGGCGCCGCCCAAGCACGTAGCCTGCGCCTCCTGCCATACCGATGCCGCGCAAGCCTACGCCCACAGCATTCATGCCCAAAAGCGCAAGCGCGGAGGAAAGGCCGCGGCCGCCTGCCAGGATTGCCACGGAGACGCGCACCAGATTCTCGCCGTGAACGACTCCAAGTCTCCCGTATTTCACGGCAACATTCCGGCGACCTGCGGCCCTTGCCACGGGCAAAAGTTTCTGATGGAGTCCTACGGCTTAAGCAACGAGCCGGTCATCTCCTACCAGCAAAGCGTGCATGGCCACGCCACCGCTAACGGATCGATGAATGCCGCCGTCTGCACCGATTGCCACGGCGCGCACCTAATTTTACCCGCCGGCAATCCCCAATCGCCGATCTACAAGTTCAACGTCCCGGCTACCTGCGGCAGGTGCCATACGAGAATTGGGCAAGCCTTCAGCCAGAGTGTTCATGGACAGGCCATCGCGCATGGCAACTGGCTGGCTCCGGTGTGCACGGACTGCCACGGGATCCACTCCATCTTGCCGCCGCGCGCCCCCAACTCTCCGGTCGCCTATCAGAACCTTTCCAGCGATATTTGCGCCCGCTGCCACGCAGGCGTCCGGCTCTCGCAGGAGTTCGGCGTTCCTGGCGGGCGCGTGACCACTTATTTCGACAGCTATCATGGCCTGGCCGCGGAAGGCGGTTCGTTGGTGGCCGCAAACTGCTCCAGTTGCCACGGCGTCCATAACATTCTGCCCTCCAGCGATCCCCGCTCCACCATCTATCCCGCCAACCTTGTGACCACGTGCGGCCAGTGCCATAAGGGGGTTACGAGACAGTTCACGCTCACCCCGGTGCACCTCGGCCCCGGCCTCTATCCCAACAACATTGCCACGGTTGCGGTGCGCTGGGTGCGGCTGATCTATATCTTCCTGATCCTCATCGTGATCGGCGCCATGTTCCTCCACAACGCCATCCTCTGGCGCAGCAAGGCGGCAAAGCTCCACCGGATGCAAAATCCCAAGATGGAGCGCATGTCGGCGAATCAACGCTGGCAGCACCTGATCCTGCTTGCGAGTTTTATCATCTTGGTGATCACCGGCTTCGCCCTCAAGTTTCCCAACTCCTGGTTCGCTCATACCCTGGGCATGGGCGAGCACTGGCGTGGCATTATCCATCGCGTAGCCGGCGTGATTCTGATCGGCGCGGGCGTTTATCACATCTGCTACCTGACGGCGCTCAAGGAAGGCCGCCGCCTCATCCGCGACCTGGCGCCGCGCCCCAAAGATGCATTTGACCTCTGGGGCACGATGCGCTATTACCTGGGCCTGAGCAGCGAGAAACCCAAATTCGGCCGCTTCAGCTACGCCGAGAAGGCTGAGTACTGGGCGCTGGTCTGGGGCACGGCTCTGATGGGCCTGACCGGCATCATGCTCTGGGCCAAGGTCTGGGTCGGCGACCATCTGGCCCGCTGGTGGGTGGATATAGCCACCGCCGTGCACTTCTACGAGGCCATTCTGGCCACGCTCGCCATCCTCGTCTGGCACTTCTATCAGGTCCTCTTCGATCCCGACGTCTACCCCATGAATTGGTCCTGGTGGGACGGCAAGATGCCCATCGAGCAATACCGCCATGAGCACGAACTGGACACGGAATCGCTGGCGGAAGCCGAAGCCAAGGCCGCAGCGGCCGGAGAGGATGATCCCGGCAGCAGTGCGGCGGGCCACGGCGCGGGTTAGTAATTGCCCACCATCGCCAGCGGTTTTTCGCGGTCCGTCCGCAGCGTGGGCACGGCGGCCAGCAGACTCTTTGTGTAGGGGTGCTCCGGATTCGTGAGCAGCTTCGCGGACGGCCCCGTTTCCACAATCTGCCCGGAGCGCATCACGGCCACGCGGGCGGCCACCTGCCCTACGACCGCCAGATCGTGGGAGATGAACAGCATCGCCAGGCCGTATTGGCGCTGCAATTCTTTGAGCAGGGCCAGAATCTGCGCCTGCACGGTGACGTCGAGCGCCGTCGTGGGCTCGTCGGCGATGAGCAATCGCGGACGGTTGATGAGCGCCATGGCGATGAGAATGCGCTGCCGCTGGCCGCCGGAAAACTGGTGCGGGTAGTCGCCGTAGCGGCGCGCCGCATCGGCAATCGCTACGGCTTCGAGGGCCGCGATGGCCCGGCGCTTCGCCTCTTTTCTGGACCAAGATGCGGAAGTTGCGAAAGCGCCCTCGGCCACCTGGCGGCCGATGGACATAACAGGGTTCAGCGCCGTCATCGGCTCCTGGAAGATCATGGCGATCTGGCGGCCGCGAAGGCGGCGCAGATCCCCGTTCGGCAGCCGCAGCAGGTCCACCTCAGCACGGGCAGGCGCGCCGGAGGCCGCGGCGGGACCGGCGCCTTTGCTCACGCGGGCTTCTTGTACGCTATGCGCCCCCGCGCCGCGCCACAGGATTTGGCCGGCGGCTTGTGCGGCCGGTCCCAGCAATCCCAGTATGGCCAGCGCCATGGCGCTTTTACCCGAGCCCGACTCGCCCACCAGGCCCAGCACTTCGCCCTCATCGATGCTCAGGCTCGCGCCGCGCACCGCCTCCACCGCGCCAAAGCGAACCCGCAGGTTCTGGATCTCCAGAAGAGCGCCCATGCAGCCATCCTACGGCGTTCTGCCGGCTGGCGTCCGCCGCGGCAAACGTCCGCTGTTCTGCGCTACAGCCGCCGCTGTGTATAGTGGTTGGAACGCGGCTCGTCTCTGTTTTGCCGCCCTAACCTTCGCCACACGGCTAAAAGGACCACGATGACGGAATTCAAGGAGGGTTCCACCGCCGAAGCCGTTCTGGATCGCGCGGTGAGCCGCACCTACCGCCGTCTGGGCCTTTACCTGATGCTCGCTTACGTGGTCGCCTTTCTTGACCGCGCTAACGTGGGCTACGCCAAACAGGCCCTGCAGGCCTCGGTGGGCATCTCGGAGGCCGTCTATGCGCTGGGCGCGGGTCTTTTCTTCATCAGCTATTCCCTGTGCGGATTCCCGTCGAACCTGATACTGCACCGCGTCGGCGCCAAAATCTGGATTTCGACCCTGATGGTGAGCTGGGGAGTTGCATCCATGGCCATGATGTTCGTGCATGGCAGCACGTCCTTCTACGTTTTGCGGCTACTCGGAGGTCTGGCCGAGGCCGGCTTTTTCCCCGGCTGCATCCTCTATCTCACCTACTGGTTCCCCAACCGCATCCGCGGCGAGATTATGGGCTTCTACTATATCGGCGTGCCGCTGGCGCTGGTGCTTGGCGGGCCTTTGTCGGGGGCGCTGCTCGACCTGCACTCGCTCAGCCTGCAAGGCTGGCAGTGGATGTTTCTTGCGGAGGGATTTCTGGCCTTTGCGATGGGGCTTTCGGCGTTCTACTTTTTGGACGACCGGCCCGCCCAGGCCAAGTGGCTCCCTGGCGATGAAAAACTGGCGCTGACCGGCGCCCTGGCCCGCGAGGAGCAGGAGCGCCGCTCCGGCGGTCCCGCGACCTTGCTGCCCATGCTGCGCGATCCGCGCGTGCTGCGCTTCGTGCTCATGTACTTGATGATCCAGATGGGCTTCTACGCCGCCGTCTTTTATCTGCCATCGCAGGTCTCCGCGCTCCTGCACCGGCCGCAAGGGTTCGCTGTGGGCGCGGTCACAGCCATCCCTTGGCTCTGCGCCACGGCGGCCAGTTACTGGCTGCCCAAGTGGGGCGACCGCTCGAAAAACCATCGCAACATGGCTGCGCTGACGCTCTTCGCGGCCGGCGTAGCCAGCTTTATCTTCCCCTCCGCCGGTCCGCTCACCGCTCTGCTCATGCTCTGCGTCGCGGCTTCGGGCTTTGTCGCTGCGCAGCCTCTCTTTTGGACCATGCCCACCGGCTATCTGGCCGACACCGCCAAGGCCGGCGGCATCGCCCTTATCGGCATGGGCAACCTGGGCGGATTCCTCGCTCCCCCGCTGAAGGTCTGGGCCGAACAGCACTTTCATTCGTCCCACGCGGGGCTGTATCTGCTAGCCGCCATCACCGTTTTCGATGCCGTGCTCATCGCGCTCACCCGCAGCCCTGCGCGCGCCAAAACCGATCATCCGGCGGCCGAAACCCCGTGAGGAATATAATCGGTCGCATGGCGGCGGGCGCAGAGACAACAGTACCGGAGGCTGGCGCGGCGCGGGACGGCGCGGGCGCCAAGCTGCGCGACCTGGAAGCGCGGCTGGCGCGGCTGGACAGCCTGATGGTGGCTTACTCCGGCGGCGTGGACTCAGCGTTTCTGGCTGGAACGGCGCATCGCGTGCTGGGCGCGCGGATGCTGGCCGTGCTGGCCGACTCGCCCTCGCTGGCGCGGCGCGACATGGAGCAGGCCCGCGGTTTCGCCGGCTCACTGGGGATGCCGCTGCGGGTGGTGGAAACCCAGGAGCTGGACCGCCCTGAGTACGCGCGCAACGAGGCCGACCGCTGCTTCCACTGCAAGGACGAGCTGTTTGACGTGATGGAGGCGTTGGGCCGCGAGTTGGGCTTTGCGCACATCGCCTACGGCATGAACGCCGACGACACCAGGGACTTTCGTCCAGGCCAGCGCGCCGCTGAGAAACACGCCGTGCTGGCGCCGCTGGCCGAGGCCGGCCTGACCAAGCTGGAGGTTCGCGCGCTGGCCAAGGCGGCCGGCTACCCGGTGTGGGATCGCCCGGCGGCGCCCTGCCTCTCGTCGCGCGTCGAGTACGGACGCACCGTGACCCGCGAGGTCCTCGATCAAGTGGAGAAAGCCGAGGAGAGCCTGCGCCAGTTGGGTTTCCGCGAGCTGCGCGTGCGCCATCACGGCGAGCTGGCCCGCGTGGAGATTGCGCGCCAGGAGCTGCCCCGCGCCCTCACCCTGGAGATGCTGGACGCCATCAGCGCAGCGCTAAAGCAGGCCGGCTTCCAGTACGTAACCCTCGACTGCGCAGGCTTCCGCTCCGGCTCCCTGAACGCCGTTTTGCCTGTCGAGGTGCTGGCCCGGCGCGGCGCATAGCCCGGCAGTTTAGAATCACAGAGCGATGCGAATCGGTTATCTGGAGTGCTTTTCAGGCATCAGCGGAGACATGCTGCTGGGCGCCCTGGTGGATGCGGGCGTGGCCTTCAAGCGTCTTGAGGAAGCGGCAGCCGCGCTGAACATAGGCGTGCGTCTGGAGATGCGCAAGGTGATGCGCGGAGGGCTGGCCGCCACCAAGGTGGACGTGCTCACTTCTGACTCCGCTCCCCGTCAGCACGAGGAAGAGCCGGCACACTCGCACGACAGCCACGCTGCGCACAGCCACGAACATGAGCACGCGCACCACACCCACGAGCCAGATGAACAAGAGCCGCACGAGCATCACGCACATCCGGGGCGCCACGAGCATGAGCACTCTTACGCACCCCATCGCTCGCTCTCGGCGATCCTTGGAATCATCGCCGCCGCGCCGCTCTCCGCAGCGGTAAAGGAGCGCGCCAGCCGCGCCTTCCGGCTTTTAGGCGAGGCCGAGGCGGCCATTCATTCCATCCCCGTCGAGCAGGTCCACTTCCACGAGGTGGGCGCGGTAGACACCATCGCCGACATCGTTTGCGCCGCGGCCGGGTGCGAGGCGCTGGGCGTGGACCGCTGGATAGCTTCTCCTTTGAACGTAGGCAGCGGCACGGTCCACTGCCAGCACGGAACGCTGCCCGTTCCCGCGCCGGCCACGCTGGCGCTGCTGGGCCAGGCGCCGGTCTACGCCGCCGGCGAGCCCATGGAGCGCGTGACGCCAACGGGCGCGGCGCTGCTGCGCATGTTGGATGTGAGCTATGGACCGCTGCCCGCCATGCGCGTCCTGGCGCGCGGCTACGGCGCAGGCGGGCGCGACACGCCCGGCGGGCCCAATCTGCTGCGCCTGCTGATGGGCGAGCAAAACGAAGCGGCCACGGACTCCGATGCGACCGAGCCCATCGCCGTGATTGAAGCCGTGATCGACGACGCCAGCCCGCAGTTGCTGGCCTATGCCAGCGAGCTGCTGCTCGAAGCCGGCGCGTGGGACGTGTATCGCGCCGCGGTACAGATGAAAAAGGGCCGCACCGGCGTGCAGATGACTGTGCTCTCCAGTCCTGAACTGGCGCCCGTGCTGCGCGAGATCGTCTTCCGCGAAACCACCACCATCGGCCTGCGCTGGCGCATCGAGAACAAGCTCGCATTGCGGCGCGAGTTCGCCGAGGTCGAGACCGCTTGGGGCAAGGTGCGCATCAAGATTGCGCGCTGGCCTTCGGGCAAGATCGCCAACGCCTCGCCGGAGTACGAGGATTGTCGCAAGCTGGCCCGCCAGCACGGGGTCGCGCTCAAAGCGGTGCTGGAAGCCGCAATACATGCCTATGCGCATATAGAAAAACAATAAGGAGGTCTCTCTCATGGATCGCGCCCGCATGGAGACGCTGTTGAACGAGGTGCGCGAGGGCCGCACCGGCGTGGATGAGGCGCTGGAACGGCTGCGCAACCTGCCCTTCGAGGATATGGGCTTCGCCAAGCTCGACCATCACCGCCCTTTGCGCACCGGCATACCTGAGGTGATCTTCGCCGAGCGTAAGACTCCCGCCCAGGTGGCTGCCATCTTTGAGCGCATGGCGCAGGCGGGCGGTAACGTGCTGGCCTCGCGCGCCGTGCGCGAGACCTATGAGGCGGTGCAGCGCGTCGAGCCGCGCGCCGTCTATCACGAGACCGCGCGCGCCATCACCCTCACGCAGGCCGAGCCTGCGGCCGGCAAGGGCACGGTCGCCGTGGTCTGCGCCGGCACCAGCGATCTGCCTGTGGCCGAGGAGGCCGCGGTGACCGCGCGCCTGTTGGGCAACACTGTGGAGCTGATCGCCGATGTGGGTGTGGCCGGCATCCATCGCCTGCTGGCGCAGAGGAACTCCCTCCAGTCCGCCCGCGTGCTCATCGTCTGCGCCGGCATGGAGGGGGCGCTGCCCACCGTGGTCGGCGGCCTGGTGAACGCGCCCGTCATCGCCGTTCCCACCAGCGTGGGCTACGGCGCTTCGCTGGGCGGCGTGGCCGCGCTGCTGGGCATGTTGAACACCTGCTCGCCCAACGTCTCGGTGGTCAACATCGACAACGGCTTCGGCGCGGCCTGCATCGCCTCGCTCATCAACCACCTTTGAAGGCTGCTCCGCTCTGTCGTGGCTGTCAATCGGGTCAGACTCGGATAGCGCCGGGATGATCGATGCACGGATTATCAGGGACTGGACGAGGAACATAGTGGCCCTTGTCTCTTGGGCACCTGCGCCATGCACCATCCCGCCGCATATGGATCAGTTTTCTTTCCTCATCCCAGCAGGTTGGGCAATGGGGGTCTGGATCGCCATCTACAAAACATGTAGCCGCCAAGTCTGTAGGTCTTGGCTCTGAGGCTAAGTTGAGCCTGCATCTCCTTGACCTTCGTTTCCAATTCCACAAGCTGACGATGAAGCTCTAAGTTGTCCCGGCTCAGTTCAAGAGCTTCTGCGTTGACTTGCGCAACCTCTCGGATCAAACAGGATTGGCAATCTGCGTCGCCAGCTTCGTTACACCCATCATTGAATCCAAAATGCTCATAGATGCCCCTTTTCCGGTACTCAATCCACTCTACTCACGCCGCCAGCGGCCGGATCTTCGGCCGCTTCTTCTGCGATTCGATCCAAAGATCGTACTGGAGCTGAGCCTTCGCGAAAAAATCGTAGGAAAGCCCTAACGCCTCGCCCAGGCGGATGCTGAGGTCCATCGAAACGGCGCTACGGCCATTCAGTACCCGGGAGATGGTGGCGCGCGCCACGCCGATATGCTGGGCAAGCTCGGTTGCGGTTCGGCCGCCGAGGAACTCCCTGAGGAGCTCGCCTGGGCTGGCCGGGTTGTGCATCATTGTCATGGTCATTGCCCCTTAGTGGTAGTCCTGATAATCCACGAGGATCGCATCCTCGCCTTCAAAGCTGAAGGTCAACCGCCAGTTGCCGCTAACCCTTACCGACCAGTGCCCTTTGAGGTCTCCCTTCAGAGGATGCCAGTCCCAACCCGCCCTGTTCATATCCAGCGGCGTCGATGCCAGATTCAAAGTGGTCAGCAGAATGCGCAGCCGAGCCTCGTGTTTCGGCTGGATGCCCGCCTTTGAGCCGGTCTTGAAGAACTTCTCGACACCGCGATGCCGGAACGTCCTTATCACGAGCGGGAGTGTAACACATTATGTTACATGCAGACAAGGCCAGCACACTGGCCCAATGATTCCTGCGCCACACGATTCATAGCTGGAGAACAATGATTGCAGGCGGCCGCTCATCTCCGGCGCCGCATGGACAAGGCTTCGGCGCGGCCTGCATCGCCTCGCTCATCAATCACCTTTGAAAAGCGGGTCCCCAGTGCGAAAAGGCGCCCTCCACTCAGAAGCCGGGATGAGTGGCGGCGTTGGCGTTGGGTACGAGCATCCTATAGATGCCGGGGGGCACGCGCGTCTGCCAGTGGTTAGTGGCGCGCGCGTACACCACAAAGCCGAAAAAGATGCAGGCCAGCAGGCCGGCAAGAGCCATCGGGCCGACAGCGCGCCGATACCACGCCTGCCAAAACGGCGGCTGCGCGGCAGCGGTACTCCGGCTGGGGGCGAGAGCGAACTGCAATGCTCCCTCGGCGGGGCAGGCGGCGATGCAAGCCATGCAAGCGGCGCACTCGGCGGAGCGGATCTGCACCAGCCGGTCGACGGGCAGCGCGGCGGGGCAGGCGCGCGCGCACTTGGCGCAGTCGATGCAGGCCGCGGGATTGCGGCGAATCTTCAGCGGGCTCAGGAGCGAGGCCAGGCCCATCAGCGCGCCGTAGGGGCAGAGATAGCGGCACCAGAGGTTCTCAATGACGATGGAGAGCAGGACCAGCGCGGCAATGACGATGGCTGCGGTCTCGCTCATGTTGCGGAAGAAGTTGAGCATCTTCACGTCGGCGATGATTCCGTACGGCGTGTACATGAAAGCATGGAGCGTGGCCGCGGACATGGAACCGATGATGAAGACGAAGAAGCCCAGCAGCAGGTATTTGAGTGAGCGCAGCGGAATATCCAGCCAGCGCGGCAGGCGCAAATTGCCGCCAAAGATCTTGCGTCCCAGCTTCCACAGCCGCTCAGAGAGAGTGCCGATGGGGCAAAGCCAGGAGCAAAAGGCCTTTTTGGCCAGCAGGCTCATGGCCAGCAAGGCCATGAAAAGAAACATGGCCGCCGGATGAATGGCGGGGACGCGGCCGGTCGAGAGAAGATATTTGAAGTTCATGAAGCCGGCGATGGGCAGCCAGCCCTCCACGCCGGCGGGCCGCGCGACTCGCAGGCCCACGCCGCCACGCTCGTAAAAGCGTACCCAGAGGTAAAACTGCATGCCGAGCCAGAGGTTCAAGGCGGCGAACACAGCCTGCACGGCAAAGCGGATGCGCTGCGAGCGATCCGGCGCGGCGCGGCGCAGGAGATGCTTCTTTTCCTTCTGTGTGGGTTCGATGACTGCCGGTTGCGCGCCCATCTGCGCTTCCTCCCTCTGAACGGAAGAATAGGGGACGAGCACAGATCGGGCTATGACTTATGTCACTCAGCCGGCTTTTACACCGGAACCGGATTCCGCTCCGGGAACAGCCGCTGGTGCCAATAAGGATAGATGGGGGTGACGGCGCTGGCCTTGTCGAGTGCGGCCATCTGGCCGGCGGTCAGGCTCCAGCCCAGCGCGCCCAGGTTCTCGCGCAACTGCTCCTCGTTGCGCGCGCCCACAATCACCGAGGAAACCGTAGGCCGCTGCAAGAGCCAGTTCAAGGCAATCTGCGGAACCGTCTTGCCGGTCTCGGCGGCGACCGCGTCGATCGCTTCCACAACCTTATAGAGGTGCTCATCGGCAACCGGCGGAGCAGCCCCCGCGGTCTTGTGCAGCCGGCTTACCTTGGGCATCGGCTGGCCGCGGCGCAACTTGCCCGTCAACCGGCCCCAGCCCAGCGGACTCCAAATCAGCGCGCCCACCTTCTGGTCGAGCGCCAGGGGCATCAGCTCCCATTCGTATTCACGCCCAATCAGAGAATAGTAGACCTGGTGGGCTGCATACCGCGTCCAGCCGTAGCGGTCGGCCACAGCCAAAGACTTCATCAGGTGCCAGCCGGAGAAGTTCGAGCAGGCGATGTAGCGCACCTTTCCCTCGCGCACAAAGGTATTCAGCGTATCCTGAACCTCCTCGATGGGCGTGAGGGCGTCGAAGGCGTGCATGTGATAGATGTCCACATAATCGGTGCCCAGGCGCCGCAGGCTGCCTTCCAGCGAGCGCCGCAGATGGTAGCGCGAAGAGCCGGCATCGTTGGGGCCGTCGCCCACGCGGAAGGTGGCTTTGGTAGAGATGAGGGCTTTGTCGCGCCGTCCTTCGAGCGCCTTGCCCAGAACCTCTTCCGAGCGGCCGTTCGAGTAGCCGTCGGCGGTATCGAAGAGCGTCACGCCGGCCTCGAAGCAGAGATCGACGATGCGCCGTGCCTCAGCGATGTTGGCGGTTGCACCCCAAGCGTCGAAAAACTCCGAGCCGCTGCCGAAGGTTCCGGCGCCAAACGCAAAAATAGGAACTTTGAGGCCGGAGCCTCCGAGCAAACGATATTCCATGCCTCTTTCAGATGCTCAAGTTGGGCACAGGATTCAACTGACGGGCCGGCAAGGGACTGAAGAGCAGAGCGGGAATCCACCTGGCCCGGTGTGTTTCTGCGCCGCTTTTCCGCCAACGCGCGGAGGTTTTGCTACCCTGATTCCATGCCCAAGATGAGTGTTTACGCGCGCGGCGGCAAGCTGGGCCGCTTTTTTCGTTCCGCGCGCCCGGCCGCGCATCTGCCCGGCGCCGGGCGGTTTTTGCTGGTGGCAGTTCTACTGCTGATGTTTTCCTGCCTCGCGCGCGCGCAGGACAACTTCGCTTCCGGCGCCTCGCCGTCCGGCAGTTCTCTGCCCAATGCCCTATCGCCCCAGGTCTCCGGCGCCGCGCAGCCCACGGCCTCCGAACGGCTCACCGTGCGCAACCTGACCGGAACATTTCTCCACGATCAGGCGGTTATCTGGAGCAGCCCGGCCCGCATCCGCAGCTCGAATATGCCCGGCCTGGTCACGTTCTTTCTGGCTACCACCCTAGCCATGGCCACCGATCACCAGACCATGTCCACGGTCGTCTCTCACGACCCCACATTCAACAATCGCAACGTGGATGCATCGAATGTGCTCACTGGAGGCTTCATCGGGGTTCCGGCCCTGATCTTCCTGAACGGCGAGTTCTTCCATAGCCCTGGGGCGCGCGAAACCGGTTTTCTGGCCGGCGAGGCCATGGCCAACTCCATGGTGGTCGATGAGGTGCTCAAGTTCGCCACCATGCGCGAGCGCCCCACACTGGACAACGCCAAGGGCAAATTCTTCCAAACCAGCTCGGCCACCGATTCCTCCTTCCCGTCCAGCCACAGCCTGGTGGCCTGGTCGTCGGCCGCCGTTCTGGCCTCTGAGAGCAATGTCCCCCTCATCAAATTCGGCGCCTACACGCTGGCCACCGGCGTCAGCCTCACGCGCGTCCTCGGCCAGCAGCACTTCCCCTCCGATGTGCTGGTGGGCAGCGTCTTCGGCTGGATGATCGGCCGCTATGTCTACCACAAGCGCCACAGGGACGAGGGGTATTAGGCAGTGCAAAACGCTGCGGCTGGATTTCGCGCGCAGGCTAACCAATCTTCGTGATCAGGCGTGAGTGCTCTGGGAATTTAGACTGAACTGTTATGGCTACCCTCAAAGCCGTGCGCGGGACGCGCGATCTTCTGCCGCCGGAGACCGACCTGTGGAACCGCATCGAGGCCACGGCGCGCCAAGTCTTCGCCCGCTACAACTTCGGCGAGATTCGCACCCCGGTCTTCGAGGATACATCGCTCTTCGCCCGCAGCGTGGGCGAGGAGACCGATATTGTCTCGAAGGAAATGTATAGCTGGGAGGACCGCGCACGGGCTCAGAGTGAGAAGGCGCAATCACTCACCCTCCGCCCGGAGAACACCGCCGGCGTGGTCCGCGCGTACATTGAGCACAAACTGGGCGAGACGGGGCAGTTGCAGAAGCTCTACTACATCGGGCCGCAGTTCCGGCGCGAGCGGCCGCAGAAGGGGCGCTACCGGCAGTTCTGGCAGATCGGCAAGCATTACCTGGAGAGCGGCCTGGAGCGGGCGATTTACGATGCGTCTCGCCCGGGTCAAAAGCCGCTGCTGGACAGCGAACAAGGGCAGCGCATTATCGCCATGGTGTGCGGGCCGCCTCCGGCGGGCCGGGCGCGCTGGACGGTGCGATTGATCGCCGAGGAGGCGGTGAAGCGCAAGTTGGTCGCGAAGGTCAGTCCGGCGACGGTTCATATTCTGCTTCGGAGCCACGATCTGAAGCCGTGGCGGGAAAAAAATGTGGTGCGTGGCGAAGTTGGATGAGGAGTACATCCGGCGCATGGAAGATGTTCCGGCCCTATACGAAAAGCCGCTGCTGGAGGAGGCACCGGTGGTCTGCATCGATGAAAAGCCGGTGGCGCTGCACCAGGATACCCGTGCTCCCCTGCCCGCACGGCCAGGCAGGTTGGCGCGCCGGGACTACGAGTACAAACACCGCGGCACGGCCAATGTCTTTTGCGGGGTGGAGCCCAAGGCGGGGCGGCATTTTCTCAAGCCCACGCCCAACCGCTCGGCGGCAGAGTTTGCCGATTACCTCCTGGAGATGGTTGCCCGCTACCCCGACGCCACAACCATCCATCTGGTCATGGATAACCTGAACACGCACGCCCGCAAATCGCTCAGCGCACGTTACGGGGAGAAGCTGGGCGGCTTATTGTGGGAGCGCTTCACCGTTCGCTACACGCCCAAGCACGGCAGTTGGCTTAACCAGGCCGAGATCGAAGTGAGCCTGCTCAGCCGTTTGTGCCTGGGACAACGCAGACTTCCGGACCTGGCCACACTGCGCAGCGAAGTTCGCGCTTGCGGCCTGCGTCTCAACCGCAATCGCACCACCATTCAATGGAATTTCACCCGCAAAAAGGCGCGGCGGAAACTCCATTACTCATTCACGAAGACACGGTACTTGAGGCTAAGCCCTGCAGATTTTCGGGAGAAGCTATGAAGACCATCAAGGGACCGGGAATCTTTCTGGCGCAGTTTGCCGCCGGTCAAACGCCCTTCAACACGCTGGAGGGCATGGCTTCGTGGGCTGCGTCGCTGGGCTACGCGGGCATACAAATTCCCACCTGGGACCGCCGTCTCTTCGACCTGGAGCAAGCCGCCGGAAGCCAGACGTATTGCGATGAAATCCGCGGCGTGGCCGCGCGCGCGGGGGTTGCGGTCACCGAGCTTTCAACGCACCTGCAAGGGCAGTTGGTGGCCAGTCACGCGGCCTACGATGCGCTGCTGGACGGCTTTGCGCCGCCGGAGCTGGCGGGCGACGCCAAGGCAAAATCCGCCTGGGCCGCGCAGCAGTTGCAGTGGGCCGCCAAGGCCAGCCGCAACCTCGGCCTCAGCGCCCACGCCACCTTCTCCGGCGCGCTGGCCTGGCCGTTTTTTTATCCCTGGCCGCAGCGCCCTGCCGGATTGATCGATGAAGCCTTTCGGGAGCTGGGCCGCCGCTGGCTGCCCATCCTCAACGCCTTCGACGCGGCCGGCGTGGACCTCTGCTTCGAGCTGCATCCTGGCGAGGACCTGCACGACGGCGCCGCCTTCGAGCGCTTTCTCGCCGCCGTCGGCGGCCACGCCCGCGCCAACATTCTTTACGACCCCAGCCACATGGTCCTGCAGCAGATGGACTACCTGGCCTTCCTCGACCTCTACCACGAGCGCGTGCGCGCCTTCCATGTGAAGGACGCGGAGTTCCGCCCCAGCGGACGCTCCGGGGTCTACGGCGGCTATCAGGATTGGCTCGCGCGCCCCGGCCGTTTTCGCTCGCCCGGCGACGGGCAGATCGACTTTACGCAAATCTTCAGCAAGCTGGCGCAGTACGATTATCCGGGCTGGGCGGTGGTGGAGTGGGAGTGCTGCCTGAAGCATCCTGAGGCGGGCGCGGCCGAGGGCGCGGCGTTCGTGCGCAGCCACATCATCCGCGTCACCGATCGCGCCTTCGACGACTTCGCCGGCGGCGCCGCTGGCGCCGCGCGCAACCGCCGGATTCTGGGGCTGTGAGCGGCCGTATACGGTCCCTGCATCGCGCGGATTCTCAAAAAGGGGTGATTGCAATGGATTATTTCGAGCGTTTCAAAGTCGCGCCAGGAAGCAAGGTGAGGCTCAAGGAGATCGACCCCGCGTTCAAAGACGGGCGCAAGAGCCGCAAAGCAGCCGCGGACGAGATCGAGCACTACGGGCAAAAGCTGCGCGCGCTGCAAGACCTGCTCTACGCCGAGCACCGTCACTCTCTGCTGATCTGTTTGCAGGCGCTGGACACGGGCGGAAAAGATGGCGTCATCAACCACGTTCTAGGCGCCATGAATCCCCAGGGCTGCCGCGTGGCCGCGTTCAAGCAGCCCTCCGCCGAAGAGCTGGCCCACGATTTTCTATGGCGCGCGCACAAGGTTGCGCCGGCCAGAGGCGAGGTGGTGATCTTCAACCGCTCCCACTATGAGGATGTGCTGGTGGTCCGCGTACACAACCTGGTGCCCAAAAATGTCTGGTCGCACCGTTACGAGCGCATCAACGCCTTTGAAAAGGGCCTCGTCGAACACGATACGCACATCCTCAAGTTCTATCTGCACGTCTCCAAAGAGGAGCAGCTCGAGCGATTCAAAGACCGGCTCGACGACCCCACCAAGCTCTGGAAGATCAGCGAGGCCGACTACAAGGAGCGCGGCTTCTGGGACGATTACGTTTCCGCCTACGAAGACGCTCTATCCCGGTGCAGCACCAGGCACGCGCCCTGGTTCGTCATTCCCGCTAACCACAAGTGGTTCCGCAACCTCGCTATCGCCCGCATCGTGGTCGAGTGCCTGGAGAAGCTGAAGATGAAATATCCCCAGCCCACCGTCGATCTTGAGCACATCCGGCGCGAATACCACCAAGCTAAACAGGGTAAAGGGTGAGGGCTTGCATCGTGACCGAGCTCATCTTCCCGCGAGTGGAAGGCCGGTCAGCAGGGAGGAAAGGCCGTTCCACGCGATTTGCACGCCGATGCAGAGCAGCACGAAGGCGATGACGCGCAGAATGCCGTGGGCCGTGGAAGGCGAAACTTTGGCCGTGATCTTGGGAGCGTAGGCATAGGCGATGAAGACAGCCAGGCACATCAGGGCCATCCCCGTCAAAACTCCCGCCTGCGCGACGAGGGCTTCGAGCAGCGTCCCTTTGGAGGCGTGCGCACTGAGCGTCAGCGTCACCACCAGCACGCCGGGGCCGGCCGTCACCGGAAACGTGAACGGATAAAAGATCTTGTTTTGCAGCTCGGCCGGGTCTGACGCCTGGGCCGCGGGCCGGCTATGCTCGTCTTCGTCCTTCTCATTCAGGAGCTTCCAGCCCATCGACGCCAGCACCAGCCCGCCGGCAAGCTGCACCACCGGCAAAGAGATGCCGAAGAGCTTGAGAACCAGCGCGCCAGCCAGGTCCATCACCAGCAGAAACAACGCCGTGCTGATGGCGATCTTGCGCGCCAGGTTCCGAAAGACCTTCTGACTGGCCTCCCCCACCATGCCCAGAAAGACCAGGGAAGACCCCAGCGGATTGATGACGGGAAACAGAGCGCTGAATGCGAGCGCGAAGTATTCTGTGAATTCCCGCATGAGAACCTCAAATCGAAAAGCGAAGAAGCCCGGCTGCCGAAGGCTAAATTCCGGACTCTCCCCATCTCTCCGTCCGCTTCGGAGACGGAAGACCAAACCATCGCTGGCGGGCCCTCAAACGCCCTTCCCATTCACGCCAAAGAGCAGGATAGCATCCTCTCGCCGGCCTCATTCTGCACCGGAATCGCCGTCTGCGGCTAGCGCGAACCCGCTCAAGATCAATCCTGTAGAACGCGCAGAGGACACTACCGCATCGCGCCCTCGTCCCCGCCCACCGCATATAATCTCGGCAGGATGCACTCTGTCCAATTTTCCCCGCAAAGCGAGAGCGGCGTTGGCTCGTGAACTTTATACAGCGCGCCTGGTGCGCAAGGATTGCCTCTCGGAAGCGGACCACTGCTTTCACTTCCACTTTGTTCTCGAGGACCTCGAAAGCTTCTCCTTTGTCCCCGGTCAGTTCGTCTCGCTGCTGGCCCGCGACGAGAACGGCAAAGAGCAGACGCGCGCCTACTCCATCGCCTCGGCCCCTGACGGCAACCGCTTCGAGCTTTGCGTAAACCGCGTAGAGAGCGGCTTCTTCTCCAATCTCCTGCCCGATCTGCCCGTGGGCGCGGCCATCCAGGTTGACGGCCCTCACGGCTACTTCACCCTCCGCCAGCCCTTCACCGGCTCGCTCCTGGTGGCTACCGGCACCGGCATTGCCCCCATCCGCGCCTATCTTCAGTGGCTTTTTCCCCCCGATGGCCCCAACCGCAGCCAAGGCAAAGAGATATGGCTGGTTTACGGCGCCCGCTACGAGACCAGCCTCTATTATCACCAGGAGTTCGCAGCCATCGCCGCGCGCCATTCCAACTTTCATTACCTGCCCACGCTCAGCCGCGCGCCCCAAAGCTGGACCGGCCTGCGCGGCTACGTGCAGCAGCATGTGGCCCGCATCGTGGAAGAGCGCGCCGCACGTCTCGGCTTGCCGCTCCCGCAGCCCCCGCCTGACCCTTCAATTCCGGCCCGCGAGCTGCGCTTCGACATCTACGCTTACATCTGCGGCCTCAACGAAATGGTCGCCGGCGTGCGCGCGCTGCTCACCGGCTACGGCTGGCATCGCAAGCAGATTGTCTTTGAGCGGTACGACTGACCTACAGGTTGAACAACTCCCTCAGCCGCTTGGTCTGCGCCCGGCTGACCGGAATCTCAGTCTGCTGCTTGTCGTTCATGCGCAACTGGTAGCTGGATTTGAACCAGGGCACCACCTCGCGGATGTGGTCGATGTTGACGATATAGCCGCGATGGGCGCGCCAGAAGTGCGCCGGATCGAGCAGCTCCTGCAATTCTTCGAGGGTGCGGCACTTGGATTGCCCCTCGAAGCCGCGCGTGACGATGCGGATCACGCCCTCGTCGATGGCCGCGAAGCAGATCTCCGCCTGGCTGACCAAGAGCAGACGGCTTTGCACCTGCACAACCAGCTTGGCAGGCTGCGCACCGCGCGCCACACCCTGCGGGCGATCCAGCAATTCGAGCAGAGCGTCGATCCGCGAGCCGATGGGGGCCTCTGTTCCGCCCGCCGCTCCCCCTGAACTTCCGGCCATGCGCGCCTTCACCCGCTCCACCGCCTCCACCACGCGCTCGCGGTTGAAGGGTTTGAGCAGGTAATCCACGGCGTTTACGTCGAAGGCGCGCACCGCGTACTGATCGTAGGCCGTGGCGAACACGATTTGCGGTAAAGGCTCGGCAGGGCGTCCCCCGGCGCCGCCGCCGCTTTTTACCCGGCGCCGCTCCATGAGCTGCTGGATCACCGCGAATCCGTCCAGTCCCGGCATCTGCACGTCCAGAAACACCAAATCGGGATGGTGCTCCTCGATCAGATTCGCTGCCTCGATCCCGTTCGCCCCCTGCGCCACCACATCCACGCCGCCCACCGAGTCGAGCAGATACTTCAGCTCCTCGCGGGCCAGTTGTTCGTCGTCGATAATGAGCGCGGAGATGGACATGGGGCCAGAATCTCGATTGTAGGAAGGAAAATCCGGCTGGGTCAATGCGCTCGCCGCGCCGGCCACGTAGATGCACCCTCAGCCAGGAGACAGGCATCGGCTGCGACAGCGTGTTTCATAGACCCAATGCGGATGGTTCTGTCTCGCGTGGAACCCGGCAACAAGCCGGGTTCCAGGAGCTTGGCCTGCCGCAGCGGCCATTTATGAAACACGCTCGAGTGAATGCCGCCATATCCTGTCTAATCGCTCATGACCCGCAACCGCGCCGGCATCTGATCTTTACTCAGTTCGTGACCGCAGCGGGTGCAGTACTGGTCCGTGGCGCGCACCGTGCGAAAACAGTTGCCGCAGTTGGCGGTGAGCCGGTAGTTGCACTGCGGACAAAAGTGGAAGTCGCTCAACACGTGTGTTCCGCAAGCGGGACAACGGGAAACCTCCGGCTGCCGCAGCAGGAAGTAGAGCACCGCGCCGATGCCGCCCGGTATGATAAAGCAGATCAGCATCCAGAACCGCGTGCTCATCCCCCGCCGCGGTGCGTCTTTACTTACGTAGCCGAGCATGAGGATGTAGAGTGACGCCACCACGCCCCACGAGAGGTTGAAATAGAGGCGAAAGCCAAGCGCCGGCAGATGATGACGTGCGTGCTCGGGCGCAATCACCCACAAATAGTATTCGATCAGCGCAAACGCCACCGTGGCGGCGATGACCGACCAGAGCGGAATGATGCCTTCGTCTTCGTTCAGGGTGATGGATTGTGGATCGCGCATAGCAACCCCTCCCTTGGAGGGGCATTCAAAGGCTACATCAAAGCCTAAACCCTTTTTCAATGGACGGGTGAGAAAAATAGGAAGTTGCATGACGGCAGCAGTTTTCAGGCGCTTCTGCCGTCACGGCCGGTTGCGGACCCATCCCGCCACCAGCACGGCCGCCAGCAGCGCCGGGCAAAGGATGCACACCCACAGAAGGCTGAACTGGCAGTTAAGACCGCTTAGACGGTCCCCTCCGATCAAATCCTCGGCCACTTTCCAGACGAATGGACCCAGCGCCAAAACCAATACCAGAATCCATGCTAAGGCCAACGACCGGCCGCGCTTGTACTCGGCCCTCTGTTCCTTCATAACGCCCAGCGACGCCAAAACCACCCGGCGCGTACGGCAGGCCACTTCGCGCTCCCGGCCGGCCTCATTCCCGCTCAGGGCCCCGATCAGGCCGCGGTCATTCCTGGCCTCCGCCTGCCCTTTGCCGGCAATTCCAACAGCCGGCTCCGCCGCCTTCACGCCGTCTCCTCGCGCCATGCCCCCTCCAATTTGGGTTTCATCATGGCTATGCCACGGTAAAGCCTTGATTTAACGGTGGAAAGGTGGGCCCGCGTCACCTTGGCGATCTCTTCCAGCGAAAGTTCCTCCTGGAACCGCAGCACCAGCACCTCGCGGTGCAGCGTATCCAATTCGAGCAGCGCCGCGGCAATCCGCTCCCGGCTTTCGAGGCTTGAAAAGTGGTCGAATGGCGTCGGATCGCCAGCCGCAATCTCAAAGTTCATCGCCCGGTCGTCGTCGCCATTGCCGTCAATCAGTTCATCCAGGCTGCCCATGGTCCGCTTGCGCCGCTGGTCGATCACCAGGTTGCGGGCGATGGTAAACAGCCAGGTCTCGAACCGCGCCTGCCCGTTGAACTGCGCCCCGCGCACCAGCACCCGCATCCAGACCTCCTGGAACAGGTCCTCGGCCAAATCCCGGTCCCCGGTCAAATAAAGCAGGTAGCGCAGCAGGCGGTGCTGGTAGCGCACGATCAGCTCGTCGAGCAGGCCCGCTTGCTGGCGTTTGAGGCCCTGGGCTATGGCAAGGCTCTCTAGCCGCGCCTCTTCGTTGACCGTGGCAGCCGCATGGCGGCCGGGTATGACCTGAGCCGTTGGAAACTTCATATCATTCAATTAGACGATGAAACCCTCTTCCAAAGACTACCAAGGAATGCACATGGATATGAATCTGCCATCATTTTTTCACTGCGAACGGTTCTTTTCCGCGCACCTGGCGCCAACTTCGCTGCCCGTATATGCCGGTTTTCTGCGCTCTTCGGCTCACCTGCCCTTTGAGTAACCCCATCGGACGCTCTTGCACGCCTTCTCGCCACCGGCAATCTACAATCTCTCTCATGGAGCTTCTCTATGGCCTGCACGCGGTGGAAGAGGCGCTCAAAGCCAAACGGCGCCGTTTCGACTGCGTGCTGGTTGCCCGCGAGCACTGCGGCGCGCGGCTGGAGCGGATTGTCGCCGTCTGCCGCCAAGCAGGCGTTCGCATCCGCCAGGAGCCGCGCGAGCAGTTGACTGATCTCGCCAAGACGCCCGCCCATCAGGGCATCGTGGCGATGGTCCGCCCGCAGGAGTTTCTCTCCATGGAAGACCTCTTTGTCCCGGATCCAGCCAAACTTGCGTCCGGCAAAAGCCCAGCCCGCCTCATCCTCGCCCTCGATGGCGTCGAGGACCCGCAAAACCTGGGCGCGCTGCTGCGCGTCGCCGACGGGGCCGGCGTGGACGGCGTCGTTTTGACCGAGCGCCGCTCCGCGCCCTTGAGCGCCGCAGCCGTCAAGGCCAGCGCCGGCGCTGCCGAGCACTTGCGCATCGCCCGCGTGGTCAACCTGGTGCGCGCGCTCGAAGACCTCAAGCACCGGAACCTGTGGATCGTCGGCCTCGACGAGCGCGGCTCGACTGACTATGACCAGTTCGACCTGACCGGCGATTGCGTTCTCGTGCTGGGCCGCGAGGGCGCAGGGCTGCACTCGCTGGTCCGCCGCACCTGCGACCATCTGCTGCGCATTCCCATGGCCGGCGGCGTCAGCTCGCTCAATGTTGCCTCGGCCGCCGCCGTGGTTCTCTACGAAGCCTTCCGCCAGCGCCGCTCCGGCGCTCGCCCCATGTCTTCAGCCGCGTCCAAACCCATACGCACAGTGAAAGGCCTAGGTTCATGAAGTTATTCCTGGCGCGCGTCATGGTCTCATGCGCAACCGCTGTTCTGGCCGCGCTTCCCTGCGTAGCGCAGCCGCCGGACGCCCCTCAAACCGCGGCCCAACCGGCGGCGCAGAATCAGCACTCCGCCGGCCAGGTGATCTTTTCGCGTTCCATCGGCCTCAACGGTCAAACCATCACTACCGTGGCGCCAGCCGCCAACCCATCCGGCGCCACCATCGCCGCTACGTCTCCGGCCACCGACGCCGAGCGCCAAGCGGTTGACTTTACCGCCTACGACATGGACGTGCATCTGCGCGCCGCCACGCATTCTATCGCCGCGCGCGCGCTGCTCACCGTCCGCAACGGCGGCCCAACCCCGCTTCCCCTCATCCCACTGCAAATCTCTTCGTCGCTCAACTGGGGCCGGATTCGCGTGGGCTTTCACGACGTTTCCTTTCCCGTCATCACACTCAACTCCGACGCCGACCACACCGGCCAACTGCATGAGGCTGCGGTCCCGCTGGCCGCGCCGCTCGCTCCCGGACAGAGCATTCAACTCGACGTCATGTACTCCGGCGTCATTGCCCCCACCGCCCAGCGTCTTCTCGCTATCGGAACCCCCCAGGAAATCGCCCTGCACTCCGATTGGGACCAAATCGGCGTCCGGTTCACCGGCCTGCGCGGCTTTGGCGACGTGGTCTGGTATCCAGTCTCCAGCGTGCCTGCCTTTTTGGGCCAGGGGGCGCGCCTGTTCAACGCGATCGGCAAGCAGGAGTTGCATCTCTCTGGAGCGCGCTTCCGGCTTCGCCTCACCGTCGAATTTCCCAGCGGCTACGCCCCCACCGTGGCGCTCATTAACGGACACTTAGTTCCACTCACCGTCACCGGCGGCAGCGGCCAGGTGCCGGGCGTCGCCACTGCCGCCCTCGACGATTCGATCCTCGGCTTCCAGACGCCCAGCCTCTTCGTCGCCGTCCGCAAGCCCATGCCGGCCGCCAACACTACGCTCTGGGTCCGGCCTTCCCATGCAGCGGCTGTGTCCGCCTGGGCCTCCGCGGCAACCGCCGTCACACCGTTTCTCCAGGGCTGGCTGGGGGAACGGCCTCGCACCCAGCTCAACATTGTTGACCTTCCCGATCCTGCGGACCTGCCCTTTGAAACCGGCGCTCTGCTGGCGACCAGCGTTGGCCAAGTCCCGCCGGACACCTTGGATGGCGTCATGGCTAACGCCCTCACCTACGCCTGGATCGAGTCGCCCCAGGCCTGGCTCAGCGAAGGTCTCGCCCACTTCATGGGCACGCTGTGGCTGGAAAAGCAGCAGGGCCGCAAGAGGGCCCTGGAATCTCTCGCCGCTTATCGCCCCGCCCTGGCCTTGGCCGAGCCTGCCAGTCCCGGTGAAAGCGCCGGCCAGCCGCTCATCCGGGCCTTTACGCCCATCTACTATCGCACCAAGGCCGCCTATGTCTTCTGGATGCTCCGCGACATGGTCGGCGACGCCTCGCTTTCCGCCGCTTTGCGCGCTTACAATCACGCCCAGGAAGCAGCTACCAGCCCTGGCCAAACGCCGGCTGCGAAAGCGGACTCCTTCGAAAAATTCGTGCAACAGGCCAGCGACCGCAGCAATCTCTCCTGGTTCTTCGCCGATTGGGTGAACGCCGACAAGGGACTGCCCGACCTTACCATCGACAGCGTCTATTCTGATCCCCTCGAACACGGCAACTGGCTGGCTGCCGTCAGCATCTCTAACTCCGGCTATGCGGCTGCGGAGGTTCCCGTCACCGTCCTAACCGCCAACACCTCCGTCACCCAGTACGTCCTGGTTCCGGCGCGCGGCAAAATGATCCGCCGCATCCTCATCCAAGGCCGGCCTGTTCAGGTGCAGGTCAACGACGGCTCCGTCCCCGAGACGGAGGCCAGCATCCACATCACCAACGTGGCGCCACCCGCCAATCCACCCTCCTCGAACCCTGCCGCCGGCGTTCTCCAGTAGCCCCGCGCCAATCGGTCCCCATCGGCAGAGGAGGAGATCGCGTGGAAACGGAGCAATCGCAGGAACGTCCTCTATGGATACAGGGAAGAAACCCGCAGCCTATCCTCCTCATGCCCGGCTGCTTCGTCCGAGCTCGGCGGTTGTCTACGGCGTTTTCTGAAATGGCGTAGTCCTGTGGAGACTGATTTTCATGCCGCTGCTTCTTAAGGTCGCGGCGGCTTGAGTATGTGCCTTCGGTCTACAAGTATTTCCGAAGATGCGATAGCCGCAACCAGTCTGCTCACCTGAAAGAGCCTACTCTGTCCTGCAATCCGAAGGGCGGCGCGATCCTGGGCCAATTTCCCATTCGCCGTTCCTGCAGTTCCCCTGGCCTCGCCGCCTTATCGACCGATTACGGAGGGCCTCCCCAACGGCTTGCTCTGGCGGCGGCAGGAGAATAGGCTAAGAGCATGTACGAGGACTTTCACGTCACCGACCGCTGGAGCGGCGAAGATCTGCACTGCCGCTGGAAGGCCAACATGGTAGCCATCGCCACCCGCCACGCCGACGCCGTCGATATTCGCTTCGACGTGAACGGCCGTCCCATGTGGATCGCCCTGCCCGCGACCGCCTGGGTGGAGCAGAAGCAGCGCGCCGGCAAGGTGATTACCGACCAGTTGGCCGCGCAGATCGCCGGACGCTACCTCAAGCAGATCATCGAAGAAGGCTTCGACTCCCGCCGCGAGGTCTACACCATGACCGTCGAGGAAGTCCTCGCCCACCTCGACGCCGCCGTCGCCGAGGCCAAAGATCGGGGCGAGATGCCGGTGTTGCCGGTGCTCGCGTAGTCCCATCCTCAATCGGCAGCTCTCATCCAGGCCAGGACGAATTTCCCCAGGAAATGCGCAGCCGTGTATTTACGGTTGCGACAGGAGCAGGCGCAACTGCTTTTCGATGGCGATGGGATCTGTTTGTCCCTGGAATCGCGCGCGTACCCTTCCGTTTCTGTCGATCAGGTAAGTTAAGGGCAGTCCCAGCACGCCGCCATAGCGTTCAGCGAGTTGAACGGAACCCATGACCAAGGGATAATTCAGCTTCAGACGGGCAGACAGACGGCGCACCGGCGCGGCCTCCTCGTTCATGGAGATGCCGATCACTTGCAGGCCCTGCGGGCCGTACCGCCGCTGCCAGGCCGAGAAAATAGGCATCTCCACCTGGCAGGGCGCGCACCACGTCGCCCAGAAGTTCAGCAGCACCACTTTGCCCCGGTAATGGGCGAGGTTCAGTGTGGCGCCGTTCAGGTCCTTGCGCACAAACTCCGGCGCCTCTTTGTTGAGGAGGGAACCGGCCGCAAAGCAGCTTCGCGCGCCGCAGGCGGCGCAACACGCCGCCAGCAGCAGGCCGGCAAAAAGAATTCTGCCACGCTCAAGCCCCGTTCTACGCATGTCCTCTACTGCCCGCGCTCGGTCAAATAGCCTTTATCTATCCAATCGACTTCAAAGTTCTCCGGCAGGTAAAGAGCCTTTACGTGGGTGAATCCCATGCTCTGGAGCAGATGATAGGCCGGTCCCATGTTGGGGCAGTGGCTCCACGGGCAGCAGCCGCAATAAATCACAATAAAGGTGCTGCGCTTCAGCGGCTGAACCCGATCCCGCAACGCGCTGAGGCCGTCGGACCGCGCTGCGGGCCCTACAAATTCAGAACCCGGAATATGCGATTCGTCAAACAACATGCGAAATCCCACATCCAGCAGCAGCGGCTTCTGCGCGCCCCGCGTGATCAATAGATGGTTCAGCTCCTCCGGCTGCATCAACTGCGCCTTGGGAATTGACAAGGCGCTCTCTGGAGACGGCGAAGCCCATTGCCCCGCCGCCCATACCTTGCCCTGCGGCCCCAACAAAATTGCGAGGGCCGCAATCATTGCCGTTCGTCCTGCCAGCCCGATTTTCATCATGGAGTCCCCGCCACCAGTGTACCGCGGCGCTCCGGGCTGAGCTCGGCTTCGCACCACTTCGAGAGCCGCTCTAACGCGCAATCGCGGTCACGTTCGACAGTGCGATGCGGTTGGCGTTTGGTACCGGCTGCGGGCGCGGCGGACGAAGCCATCCCGCCGACAGCCAGGAATGCGGAATCACAAACTGCGACCATCCGCAATCGGCACACACGTGAATGTCAGGGTAAGGCGTCAGCGGCGGGTAGCTGAGAGTTCGCGGGGCGTTCCGGTAGAGACGGATTTCAGCAGGAACCGTGGATACGGAGTTTGATCCACATTGGGGACACATCATCATGGCACCTCAAAAAGTTGAGTGCAGCAGGAGAACCAAGAAAAACATGCTTCTAGGAAGCAAGGCTTGCGGGGACAACTCACTTTAGCATCAATCCCCTTCTTCTATCAAACAAAAGTTTGCAAATATGGTTACCTTAGTACCTTTTAGCCGTCCTCCAGGCTGAGCAAGCCAACGGTAACCTCATAGTACACCGGATCGAATCCGCGCTCACAGTCGGCAGATGAGCAGTTCCCGTTGGTAGATCAACTCCGGGGGCAGGTGATCGTGGAGATCGATGAAGAGCTCCTCGTGGCGGATCACCTCCTTGCGCCATTGCATGCAGTCGACGGTCTGTAACTCCTCGAAGCGCTCGCGGGGCATCTTCAAGCCCGTCCAGTGAATGTCCTGGTAATAGGGGGTCCAGCCAATGGGGGTTTCCTTGCCCTGGGCGCGGCCGTGTACGCGGTCCACGATCCACTTGAGGATGCGCATGTTTTCGCTGAATCCGGGCCAGATGAATCGGCCCGCTGCGTCCTTGCGGAACCAGTTGACGTGAAAGAGGCGCGGGGTAACGGTCAACAGGCGCTGCATCTTGATCCAGTGGCGGAAGTAGTCGCCCATGTGGTAGCCGCAGAAGGGCAGCATGGCCATGGGATCGCGGCGCAGCTTGCCCACCGCGCCCACGGCGGCGGCGGTGGTCTCAGAGGCCATGGTGGCGCCCATGTAAACGCCGGCGCTCCAATTGAAGGCCTGGTAGACCAGCGGCATGGTGTCAGAGCGGCGTCCGCCGAAGACGATGGCGCCGAGGGGCACGCCCTGGGGATCTTCCCAGGCGGGATCGATGCTGGGGCACTGCGCGGCGGGCGCGGTGAAGCGGCCATTGGGATGGGCGGCGGGCGCGCCGCTGCGCACGGCGATCTCCGGGGTCCACACCTGGCCTTTCCAGTCGAGGCACTCGGCCGGCGGCGCATCGGTCATACCTTCCCACCACACTCCACCATCCGGGGTGAGCGCCACGTTGGTGAAGATGGTGTTGCGGGCCAGCGCAGCCATGGCGTTGGGGTTGGTTTTGGCGCTGGTGCCGGGCGCGACGCCGAAGAAACCCGCCTCAGGATTGATGGCGCGAAGCTGGCCGTTGCCGTCGGGCCGGATCCAGGCGATGTCATCGCCGACGGTCCAGACCTTCCAGCCGTCAAATCCCTGGGGCGGGATGAGCATGGCGAGATTGGTCTTGCCGCAGGCCGATGGAAACGCGGCGGCTATATAGGTTTTTTCTCCCTCCGGACTTTCAACGCCCAGAATGAGCATGTGTTCGGCCATCCAGCCCTGGTCGCGCGCCATGTTGGAGGCGATGCGCAGGGCAAAGCATTTCTTGCCCAGCAGCGCGTTGCCGCCGTAGCCGGAGCCGTAGGACCAGATCTCGCGGGTCTCTGGGAAGTGGACGATGTACTTGGTGTCGTTGCAGGGCCAGGGAACATCCTGCTGGCCGGGCGCCAGCGGCATCCCCACGGAATGCAGGCAGGGAACCACGCGCTTGGTGTCCTTGTCGATCTCCTTGAAGACAGGCAGGCCGATGCGGGCCATGATGCGCATGTTCACGACCACATAGGCTGAGTCCGTCAGCTCGACGCCGATCTGCGCCGCCGGCGAGTCGAGCGGACCCATGCAGAAGGGCAGCACGTACATGGTGCGGCCCCTCATGCAGCCGCGAAAGAGCTCTTTGAGCTTGCGGCGCATCTGGAAGGGATCTTCCCAGTTGTTGGTGGGGCCGGCGGCGTCGCGGGAGAGCGAACAGATGAAGGTGCGCTCTTCCACGCGGGCCACGTCGCGGGGATCGGAGCGCGCGTAGAAGCAGCCCGGCCACAGGTCCGGATTCAGGCGCGTGAAGGTGCCCTGCTCTACGAGCTGCGCGCAGAGCGAATCGTACTCCTGCTGAGAACCGTCAACCCAGTGGATGGAAGCGGGCTGGGTCAGTTCCGCCATCTTCTCGACCCAGCGGACAAGATGTTTGTTGGTGGTGAAAACAACTTCCGGTCCCCTGCTGGTTGCCATCCTTACTCCTGAAGTTCCGCTTGCGAGTTGCCGGGAGCTCACGCGGCGCCGGCAGCGGGACAGCATCACCGGAGGGAGTGAAAGACTGAACCGTGTAACGCCGGGAGGCTCCCACGCTAAAGAAAATCTTGCGATGCGTTTGAAACAGATTCAACCGGCCTTCGAATTGTCTCCGGGAAAGGAGTTTCTTCGTCTCCCCGTACACAATCGAAGAACATCATAATCGGTATGATTCTTGAATTTACGCTAACATGTTCACGCTCACCGCTGTCAACGCCGCGCGGATCGCCGGCCACCCGCATTGCCGCCGCGATCTTTCCCCTAGAACGCCCGGCCTGGCGTGCGCGCGGAATCTCTTCAATTTGTCCGCGCCAACCCCGGCCCGGCTCTGCGATACTGTTGAGTTATGCCCCTCGCCGACCTCGAACAGGCTGCGCGGAAGATCGCCGCATTTCTCAACACCCTGAACAATCTGGGCGGGATGCGCCTAAAGTACCGCATCATGGCCGGCGATGGCGCGCGCGACCCCGAAGGCTTGGAGGCGCGGCAGATTTACGTGGAACTGGGCGGACCCGATGTGCCGCTCGTGGTCCAGCACAACGGCGAACTGTTGCGCGCTCTGGAAACCCTGGCCGCGCAGATCTTGCGCCTCGATGCCCGCGAGCACGACCTGGTCAGCTTTGACGCCGCTAACTTCAAGGCCCTGCGCGCCGAGGAGCTGCGCCTGGCCGCAGAGACGGCCGCGGAAAAGGTGCGCAGCACAGGCGTCCCCTACAGCTTTCCTCCCATGAACAGCCGCGAGCGGCGCCTGCTGCACATGGCTTGCCGCGGCCTGGAAGGCGTAGAGACGGCCTCCAGCGGCGAGGGTCACGACCGCTTTCTGGTGGTCTATCCCGCGGGTAAAACCCATCTGCCGGTCACGCCGCCTGCGCGGCCCAGAGGCTACGGGCGCAGGTAGCGCGCGCAGAGTGATCTCGCCCTCTCCTGTTTCCGTAATTTGCTCGTGGCGAGGATGACCGCATGAGGCCCTCGAATCCTGCGCGGGAGCCATTCGGCAACCCTGAGAATCCGGTTTTACAGCGGCAGGGAGGCGGAGCTGCGAGCTTTGCGAACCCGTTTTCAGCGGTCAACCAAATGGCGATCAACGCCCAGCCCAGGCTTCATGGGCAGGCTGAGGGATTTCCTGGGAATGTGCGCAGAGATGCGATTATACTGAAGGGCAGGATCTCGTAGGTGCGGGTTCAAGCTGCGGGCCGTGAGGTGTATCTTCAGCAGGGATGCCGATTTAGCGGCTGTTGATCTTCCGCCATCCGAAACTTCGCGCTGGCGAGCGGTGGCTCATGTGCTGCGAAGTCCTATGGATGCACTGAGTTGTGCTCTGCTTCCCGCCGGCTGTGTCCTCTGCGGCTCTCCTCTGCCGCGACTTTCAAGCGTGCCAATCTGCGATGTGTGCTGGACGGCGTTTCCCCGCCAGAGCGGGCGGGTATGCTCGCGTTGCGGCGATGCGCTCATGGGGCGCGTGGGAGTTCGGGATTCGGAGCTGTGCCGGGCCTGCCGGATGGTCCCACCGCAATTTGCACGGGCGGCAGCCTTTGGTGTTTACGAAGGGCGGCTGAAAGAGGCCATCCACGCGTTGAAATACGGCCGAATCGAGGGAGCGGCGCGCGGACTGGGGCGAATGCTGGCCGAGGCGATTGCGCACCTAGCAGGCGAAGCGCCGGAGGAGATGCTGGTGGTTCCGGTGCCACTGCACCGGAGCAAATCTTCGCAGCGGGGGTTCAACCAGGCGCGGCTGCTGGCGGCCGAGGCGATTGGGTTTGTGAAGAAGCGCCATCCAGGCTGGCGCTTGACGTTAGCGCCAAGGACGCTGATGCGTCTGCGCGCCACGGCCAGCCAGGCGGGGCTGAACCCGCGCCAGCGGCGGTTGAATGTGCGCGGGGCGTTTTCAGTTTTCGATGCCGGGGCGGTCGCGGGGCGGAACATTCTGCTGGTGGACGACATTCTGACCACGGGAGCGACGGCGCGGGAGGCGGCGCGGGTGCTGATGGAGGCCGGAGCGGCGACGGTATGGGTGGCGACACTGGCCAGGGCGCAGCGCGCCAGTCAGGCCCACGGGGACGCAGTGGAGGAGGAGTGGGATTCCGAGCGGCAGGCTGATGGGCCGCCGCCGATGATGCCGCCGGAAAGGATGACCTGGGCGGAGGAGTTGCCATCACGGGAAAGAGCATCTTCTTGAGGGGGCAGAGATGTCACTGGGAAAAGCCATGATTCACGCGCGCAAG
>JAJYZC010000102.1 GCA_021800255.1 Acidobacteriota bacterium | reverse complement strand
GCAGCGATGAAGGCATCTGTCGAGCACATCCGGGAGAAGTTCGCCTTCACCGAGCGCCGAGCCTGCCGCTTGCTGCTGGTCCCGATTTCTAGCTATCGCTATAAGCCGCGGCAGAACGACAACCGCTCCCACTTCCGCCATAGACTGTGCGCGGAGCTGCCAGAACGGCTCCAGCTTAAACTGATTCTTGGCCCTGCGCGCACTGCCGCATCAAGGATGTCAACAGAGCCAAATCAGGTCTAGCGGTTTTGCTTACATTGACTTGTCGGGTGTACAAGAGAACTGCAAGAGAAGGTTAATTTTCAAGCTGTTGATTTTTTAAGGTTTTACTTGGCTGCCCCCCAGGGATTCGAACCCCGATATGCTGATCCAGAGTCAGCTGTCCTGCCATTGAACGAGGGGGCATCACATCCGCCTCACACTGCAACTGGTTACGTTACGCGGGTGCGAGCGTGGTGAGGTGCGGGCGACGAATTGTTAGCCAACTTTTTCATCATAAGGAGATTCCACGTCAGGGTCAAACCCAACTCTTTCCAATACAAGATGAGCCTGAAGCGGGGTCTTGATTCCAATACAAGATGAGCCTGAAGGGTTAGGGAACCTCTGCGCAACCCACTATTTTCCGGTAGTGGAGAGGATGTGGGCCGACTGAGCGTTGTTTGACGCTGTTCCTTCGACCCTTGGTTGATGTTTTTCATCCAGAAGGCGCGGTTCGAGCGCCTTCCGGACACACTACGCCGCCAGCGGGACAAATCGTTTGCGGTGCATGTAGACGTTGACCAAGGCGAATGCAGCACACAGGTGATCGTGATTCTTCTTCAAGCCGCGGTAGCGCACCTTCACGAATCCAAACACCCGCTTCAGGATGCGGAAAGGATGCTCCACCTTGGCCCGTATCTTCGCCTTGGTCCGGTTCTTCCTGCGCTCGACCTCATCGACCCCATACTTGTATCGGGTCCGGCGCGAGGTCATGTCCTGGGCCTGCGGCGCGGCCTTGCGAATCGCTTCGCTTTGCCCCTGATACCCTCCGTCGCCCCACACCTTGCGCTCGTTGCCGTGCAGCAGATCGGGCAGCATGTGCTTATCGGCAACCGAGGCCGCGCTCGAACACAGCGAATGCGCATGTCCCTCCCGGGCGTCGACGCCGATGTGCGCTTTCATCCCGAAATACCACTGATTGCCTTTCTTGGTCTGGTGCATCTCCGGATCGCGCTTGCCGCTGGAGTTCTTCGTCGAACAAGGCGCGTGAATGATGGTCGCATCCACAATCGTGCCCGTGCCGATGCGAATGCCACGAGCCTCCAGGTAATGGTTCACCGCATCCAGCATGGCGCCGCACAGATCGCGCGCCTCAAGCAAATGGCGGAAGTTCAAGATCGTCGCCTCGTCCGGCGCCGGAGCCCGGCCTAGATCCACACCCGCAAACCCTCGCAGCGCCGCCGAATCGTACAAAGCCTCTTCGGCCGCGCGGTCCGAAAGGTTGAACCAGTGCTGGAGAAAGTAAATGCGCAGCATGATGCTCAACCCCAGCGGCGGACGCCCGTTCTCGCCCTTCGGGTAGTGCGGCTCGATCAATGACTCCAACTCCGCCCACAGCATGATCCGGTCCATCTCTTCCAGAAACTTCTCCCGCCGTGTCTGCTTGCGATACTTCTCGAAGTTCCCCTGCGAAGCCAGAGTAAGTTGAACCATACGTGAAATGCTCCCTGCTTCAACATTACCTGCATCCACCATGCAGCGGGGAGTTCTTCAGAGGTTCCATAGAGCACGAAGAGGAAATCGCCGCCGTGGATCAGCAAGAGCCGGCAGGCTCCGTCGCGGCGTGGCTGAATGTGCCAATAGCGAACGCAAAACCCGCTCAGCAGCGGCCTGCGCGACTCATGGCTCAATAGCGAACCATCTTGCCGACTCCATTCCGGAATTTTGCAAGAGGCTCGATCTACCTTCATTTTCGGCATGAGCACATCTCCTAAGTTTTCTTCTTTGGCGGATTCGAGTGCTTTGAACGCCTCTTAGGATGTTGGGCTTTGCTTTGTCCAGCGGGCTTTCGCCGCGTCTATGGCTACTTCCCGACCCTGCTCAGGGGTCATGGTAATCAGGCGACGTTAGCCGCCGATCTTCTCCCCCCTCTACGGCCCATAGCGGCCATGACGCGGGAGACTTCGGAGTGGGATACTTTTACGGCGGTTTCTAGTTCATCGTTTAGCGTGATACGATGAACCATCTCGAAGGCAGATTGGGCATGTTTTGAGAACGGGATGTGCTTATACGCTTTGGCATAGTTTTAGTATGCCACTGTAGGGAAAATAGGGAAAAGATGCTGCCCGAAGTTAAGGTAGCCCACTACCTTTTTTGGCGTTGAATTGACTTTTGGGTTTTTCGTAGAGACAATTCCATGTCCCTCCAACCAGTAACAAGCGCAGCCGGCGCGGCCGGCGCCGTTCAGCCGATTCCGGTGGTTCTGAACGGGCGCGCGCTGGAACCCAACCGGCGCATCCCGCTGAACGTGGATTGGGTAGAGCAGGTGCGCGTGAATACCAGCGCGGTGGAGCGGCGCGCGGCCACGCATTGCGCCCGGCGCAGCATTAAGAAAGAAGAGCAGGCGGCATGGCTGCTGCGGGCCATCGCCTGCATGGACCTGACCACCCTCAGCGGCGACGACTCAGCCGAGCGCGTGCGGCGGCTGTGCGCCAAGGCGCGCAACCCTCACCACCAGCGATCCTTCCACTGGCGACATCATCGCCGAGGTCGCCAAGGGCAACGCGGAGGATGCGGAGGCTGCCGTGGCCGCCGCACGCAAGGCCCTCCCCGCCTGGCAGGCGCTCAGCGGCCACGAGCGGGCGCGCTATCTCTACGCCCTGGCGCGGTAGGTGCAGAAGTACTCGCGCCGCCTGGCCGTGCTGGAGACGATGAATAACGGCAAGCCCATCCGCGAGAGCCGCGACATCGACATTCCTCTGGTGGCGCGGCACTTTTATCATCGCGCCGGCTGGCCCGCGCCGTAGGCGAGGAACAGGCCGCGGTCGAAGTCGATCTCTCCATCCAGCGCCTCTTCAGCTACGCCGCCTGGGCCGACAAGTACGAGGGCGTGGTCCACCATCCGCCGG
>JAJYZC010000075.1 GCA_021800255.1 Acidobacteriota bacterium | reverse complement strand
GCTCCCGCGTTCGCTCCACACGCGGGTCTTTCATCTCGGCAAAGTACTTCAGGGGACTCTCCATGTCCCCATCTCAACCTCTCTATCCCGCTCTGCATATAGCGTTTAAGATGCGTTTGCCCTGGGGATAGACCGGAACTGCTTGCTTCTGACTGTTCACTCATTTTGAGAGCAGCGGCGTCAGCGGCGATCTCACGGAGTTTCCTGGCAGCTCTTCGCAGGAGCGCCATAGCCAGCGCCACAGTTCCCTTGGTGGGAGGGGGCCCGGGGTTACCCCGGGTATCATCCCTACCGCAAGGGGCAGCGGCGAACGCCGTGAGGGTCCGAGTTCTTAAAGGAGTTTGTAATGCAAGAGATTTTGGTGGCTATCCCTTTCGTGGCTTTAGTAGCTTCCCCGACGCTCGTGGCCATTTTTGCGACCAGAAAGTCCATGCGCCGGCGCACCGCCGAAGCCCTTGCCATGGCCGTCGAAGCCAAGGACCAATGTACAAGCTCGCATCTGTTGCGTGTTCGTATCTTTGTTGCAGAGATCGGCAGATCGCTGGGGCTGGATGAATCTGAGATCAAGGCATTGGTAACAGCCGCCTATCTCCACGACGTGGGCAAGTTGGCAGTTCCTGAGCAGATCCTCAACAAACCCGGCAAACTCTCGCGCGATGAGTTCGAGACGATGAAGATTCACCCCGTGGTAGGCGCCGAGATTCTTGAGCGAACCCGATTCCCGCACTCTGTTGCGGCTATTGTGCGCGCACACCATGAGCGCTGGGATGGCAGCGGCTATCCGGACGGCCTCGCCGGAGAACAGATTCCGATTGGCGCTCGCATTTTAGCGGCCGTAGACGCCTTCGATGCGCTGGTGTCCGATCGTCCCTATCGGCCTGCCATGACCCTGGACGAGGCAATGGCATTGATTGTGCACGGAGCCGGTACGCAGTTTGATCCGGCGATCGTGGGCATACTGAACAGCCGGTATAAAGAACTCGACGCCTTGGCGCATGCTCGCCGCGACGGGATGCGGCACTTGAATACGGATATTCGCGTGACGCATGGCGCCGCGCCCGCCGCAGGCCTCGCCGAAGACGATTTGCTTCCTGCGCAGGATGTGGTGTATGTCCCGGTTGCAGAGGCAATAGCGAGTGCCGCGGGAGCAGACGATTCCAGGTCCGGCTCCAAACATGCTTCAAAACATCCGGCCGTAGCAATGTGCCGTCGGTACCCCTACCAGCAGACACAAGAGCGAATCAGCAAGCGAAATGCGATTCCGGCTGCTGCCGAACATCTGGAATTGGCGGAGTCTGGGGTTGGGGACCTGGCCGGGCTTGGCGAAGCCGTCGCGGGCCTGCTGTGAATTCACGCATTTCTCCGGTTCCCGCGGAGCGCCTTGGGCGTGTCCGGCGCGGCTGACAGCGTTCGCTGCGGCAAACGCCACGCCGGGGTTGTGTTCCACTCGGCACTACACGAAGAACCGCTGCCGCAGCCTCGTTGAGATTTGCCGCCTCCAGGCGCCGTGCGCCTCATGCCTCGATATTAGGACATGGGATGCGGCTTTCCGCTGTTAACCGGCAACCGCCTTACTTATCCGTCAGCGCCTCCACGCCCGGCAGCTTTTTGCCTTCGAGAAATTCCAAACTCGCTCCGCCGCCGGTGGAGATGTGAGTAATCTGATCGGCCACGCCGGCCTGATTGATGGCTGAGACCGAGTCGCCGCCGCCGATGATCGAGGTGGCCGTCCTGTTGGCCGCAACGGCGCGGGCGATGGCGTTGGTTCCCACCGCAAAGCGCGGAAACTCGAAGACGCCCGCCGGCCCATTCCACACGATGGTCTTGGCGGTTGCAACCACCTGCTCGATGGCGGCCACCGACTTGGGGCCGATGTCGAGTCCCTGCCAATCGGCGGGGAAATCGACCGAGCAGTCCCACACTTGAGTCTGCGCATCAGGTGCAAACTTATCAGCCAGAATGTTGTCTACGGGCAAAAGCAGCTTGACGCCCTTGGCCTTGGCTTTAGCGAGCGCGTCGTTGGCCATCGAGATGCGGTCTTCCTCGACCAGCGATTTGCCGGTCTTGATGCCCAGCGCGCGCTGAAAGGTGTAGGCCATGCCGCCCACGATGACCAGTGTGTCCACCTTGTCCAGAAGGTTGTTAATCACGTCGATCTTGCCCGAGATCTTCGATCCGCCGAGGATGGCCACGAATGGCTTTTCGGGATTTTCAAGAGCCCTGCCCAAGTAGGTGATCTCTTTCTCCATGAGCAGGCCGGCGGCAGCGGGCTTGAGATAGTGCGTAATGCCCTCGGTGGAGGCATGGGCGCGGTGCGCAGAGCCGAAGGCGTCGTTGACGTAGACCTGGGCCAGAGCGGCCAGCTTCTTCGCAAAGGCAGGATCGTTGGCCTCCTCTTCAGCGTGGAAGCGCAGATTTTCAAGCAGGAGCACCTGGCCGGATTCGAGCTGGCGCGCCATCTCTTCGGCGGCTTCGCCCACGCAGTCGGGCGCAAAGGCTACATTCACATGCTCGCCGGGCTTTTTGTCGAGCAGCTCCCGCAGCCGGTCCACCACGGGCCGCAGTGAATACTTGGGATTCGGCTTGCCCTTGGGCCGGCCCAGGTGCGAGGCCAAAATAACCTTAGCCTTGCGTTGCAAGGCGTAAACGATGGTGGGCAGCGTGGCTACGATACGGGTGTCGTCGGTGATGGTCGAGCCGTCTTCCGTTAGCGGAACGTTGAAGTCGACGCGAATGAAGACCCGCTTGTTGGCCAGATCGATGTCACGAATCGAGAGCTTGGGCATGGATGCCTTCCTTGAGTTATCAGTTACCAGTGGTCGGTTGTCAGCCATCCGTTGTTCGCGGTTGGTCGTCCGCTGCCGGCAAGCGGACGACCAGCGCCTAGCAGCCGATCCATCCGCTACTGACAACTGACAACTGTGAACTGACAACGGCTGTTACAGCCCCTTCTTGGCCAGGAAGCTGACGAGATCGACGACGCGGTTGGAGTAACCCCACTCGTTGTCGTACCAGCTCAGCACCTTTGCGCTCTGGCCTACGACTTTGGTGAGCGGCGCGTCCACAATGGAGCTGCGCTTGTCGCCCCTGAAGTCGGTGCTGACCAGTTGATTATTGTCGTAGCCCAGGATGCCTTTGAGTTTGCCTTCCGAAGCCGCCTTGTAAGCGGCGTTCAGCGATTCGGCGGTGATGGGCTTTTCAGCGATGAAGGTCAGATCGACGATGGATACGTTGGGGGTAGGGACGCGGATGGCGAAGCCGTCGAGTTTGCCCGCCACCTCGGGAATCACGAGCTTGAGGGCCTTGGCGGCGCCGGTCGAAGTCGGAATCATCGAGAGCGCGGCGGCGCGGGCGCGGCGCAGGTCCTTGTGCGGGAAGTCGAGGATGACCTGATCGTTGGTATAGCTGTGAATCGTGGTCATAATGCCGGAGACGATGCCGCAGGTCTCGAGAGCGACCTTGACGACCGGGGCCAGGCAGTTGGTGGTGCAACTGGCGTTGGAGAGAATGTTGTGCTTGGCGGGATCGTACTTGTCCTCATTCACGCCCAGGACAATGGTCATGTCTTCGTTCTTGGCTGGGGCGGAGATGATGACCTTCTTGACCGTTGCGCCCAGGTGCACCTTGGCTACGGCAGCGTCGGTAAAGCGGCCGGTGGACTCGATGACGATCTGCGCGCCTACGTCGGCCCAGGGCAGCTTGGCAGGGTCGCGCTCAGCCCAAACCTTGATCTTTTTGCCGTCCACGGAGATAAAGTCCTCGCCCGCTTCGATCTTGTTGGGCAGGTTGCCCAGGATCGAGTCGTACTTGAGCAGGTGGGCCAGGGTCGCCGGGCTGGTTAAGTCGTTGACGGCGACAAAATCGATTCCCGTTTGTCCCAGCGCGGCGCGCAAAACATTGCGCCCAATGCGGCCGAAGCCGTTGATTCCAACCTTTACTGCCATCTGTGATTTCTCCTTCGCAAATTTGTGCGGTTGTGGTTTAGCTTACGTCATAAGGCGTCCGAAGCAATTCTGGAGCGATTTTCACCAAACCTTCCATCGTAACACCCCCCAGCGGCGCAGCCAAAATCAAAACTCCATCCCGCGCCCGGCAGAGAGAATTAGCCACGTATAGAATGCAATTTGCAGCGCGTGAGTGGATGTGATGAACTGCACACCGTTTGCAGCAGCCTCGCCGGATGTGGTATTCGAGTATCGGTGAAAGAGAGTGAGAGAGTTGGAGGCGGGATGAGAAGACGCTCCAGACGCGCTCCTAATACTTCGGAATCCACAGGCAAGATCGGCCGGGAACTTCCATCGAATCAACCCGCTCCGCTAACGCCCTTCTACCCTGACGCGATAGCGGCGCCGGCGCATACACGCCGGCCGCCGGAAGACCGGCGCGCCTCGCCTGCTCACCCCCAGAGCCCCAATCGCCCCACAGACCCAAATTGGAATGAGACGCCTGGATCGGGCCGGTTCGAGCTGGAAACCCAGCCGGAGATGCCTCCGGCCGCACCGGAGCAACCTGGGTCGGCGGAGCGCGGGGCGCAGGCGCCCAAGGGCGTGGTGGTGCTGGCCATCGGCCTGCCCGGATCGGGCAAGACCACCTGGTTCGGCCGCCGCGGAGTCACTCCGCTTTCCAGCGACCTGCTGCGCAACATCCTCTTCGACGACGTCGAGGAGCAGCGTTACCAGGGTCTGGTCTTCTCCACGCTGCGCTCGCTGCTGCGCGCCCGGCTCATCGCGCACATGCCCTGGAACTACGTGGACGCTACCAACCTCTCAGTCCACGAGCGCCGCCAGTGGATCAAGATGGCCAAGAGCTTCGGCTACCAGGTCCACGCGGTCTTCTTCGACGTGCCGCTGGAGGTCTGCCTGGAGCGCAACCGCAACCGCGACCGCTCCGTCAGCGAGGACGTGATGCGCAAGATGGCCGAGAAGCTCAAGCCCCCGGTCTTTGAGGAGGGCTTTGAGAAGATCACCGTGGTGCGCGTGAAGAGCTCGGGGTGAGCGGAGCGTATTTCATCGGCGTCTGCTATGGCTGGCTATAGCCCGCCTGCCAGAGCAGAGATGCCAGCAGCGCCGCCAGCGCCTGGCGAATCTCCTCCTCGCCGATGGGCTGCCTCTCTTCCGCGGCTTTTTTCGCCACTTGAGAAACATAAGAGTCGCAAAAGACCATCGACCATTCGGCCGGGATCAGGACGGCCGGGCCGTGACCGTTGAGGCGCACGCAGGCGGGCGCAGGCAGATTGTCCGCAAAGCGCGTCCGGCCGGGAAGGAGCGCGCGCCGCAGCGAGTCGGGCCATGAATCAACCTGCTCAAGGAGCTTCCGGGCCGCGGCGGCAAAATCTTCTGGAATCGTCTCCAGAAGGATCATTTCGCCGCTGTCCAGGCTGAGCGCGCGGCCAATCAACGGGTCCTCGAGGTTTCTGGCGCGCGCGTAAGCGATGCTGGTCGTGCGGGCCAGCTCCCGGTCCACGTCGTCCAGTTGTTGTGGGCTGGGAGCCAAGCGGGCGTAGTAACGATACCGAGCCATGTAGGAAAGCTCCGCCTCCGATCCCCGAAAATGCTCATATTCATACAGCAGGTCCAGCTCCAGCGCCGAGAGCCCTCGCGCGCGCGCCAGCGTTGCGTACCACTTGAATGCCTTGTGCAGGTACCAGCCGCGGGTCTTATTCAAGCGGTCTTCCCCCGTGTTCTCGCCGAAGATATTGAAGCTCAGTTGGTTGAACATGGCGATGTAGTCTTCGCGCTGCTGCGCGATCAAGTCAGACCACAGCAGTTGCGCCGATTCCAGGTATTCATCCAGGGAGCTTTCAGGAAAATAAGCGAAGTGCGGAGAGTAGCCCCCATCGTGATGAATATTCCCGCGCACAAAGCCGGGTTTCATAGCGATCAGAAAGAAGTGAAACCCGTGAACGGCCGCCGTCCGCTGGTCGCGCAGTTGCACCTGGGCGAGTCCTTGCTCGTCTTTGCCGCCCAAGATTGGATAGAACTCGTATCTGTGAAGTTCGTGCGTGAGGATGCGCTCCAGCTCCGACTTGAAGCCGGAGAGATGGCCGAGTCCGGGAGGCAGAAAGATGCGCCAATCCAGATCGCGCACATAGTCCCAATCCACCTGCCCCCAGCGGCTCACGCTCAAGCCCATGCTTCCGTAAGCGGAGATGGGAGATTTGCCCACGTATTCCAAAAGATAGGGGCTGGTATGAGAGTAAGCGCGTAGCGTTTCATCCACAACATGGCGGAGCAAGGGGACCATGGGCAGATCCTGGGCGCCTCCGAATCGCTCCTTGGGCAACACGAACGGCTCCGCGCCGGCCAGGTTGCGATGCGCACCCACCAGCGGTTGAATGAGCAAATGCTGAAACGCCAGGCTCTCAGCCGGATCTGGAAATAGCAGGCGCAAGGCTCTGAGAAGAGCGGGATAGCGGGAGAGAATGGCGCGCAGAACTTCCTGCATGATCGGCCAGTTGCGTTTCGCGGAAGGTGGCCGCGCAACCGGGCTTTGCGGCCGGGCGGTCCCTTCATTGTAGCCTTTTGCGGCGCCTGCACCAGCCGGGTGTGCGCCGCGTGCGCGCGCAACCGCGAAAAGATTGCATGGCGTGGCTAACGGCGCCGAATCAAGCGCAATCCGGGCCGTAACGCCATTGGCAGTAAAGGATTGCCATCTCCGGGCTCTGTTGCTAATGCGCGCCGGGCGGCGGAGCGGTGTGCGGGGGCGGTTTTTTGAAGAGCCAGGTGGCGGCGGCGCAAAACAGGGCCAGCAGCGCGGTCCAGCGGAAGACGTCGATGTAGGCCAGTTGCGCGGCCTGCTGTAGCATCAGGCGATAGAGCAGCCCATACGCGCCCGGACGCGCGCTCGCCGGGCCAAGCTGATGACCGAGATAGCGGGCGATTAGGGCGGAATTCTGTTGCAGCATGGCGCTGGGAGGGGAAAGATGCGCCGTCAGGTAGGTTTGGTGAAGGTCGGAGCGGCGGATAATCTCCGTGGTGGCCAGCGAGATGCCCACCGAGCCGCCGATGTTGCGCAGCATGTTGAACAGACCCGTAGCATTGCCCATCTCCTGGTTGGGAATGGTGGAGATAGTCATCGTAGACAAGGGAACAAAGACGAAACTGAGCGCGAAGCCGGTGAACAAGATGGGAATGAGCAGCGTGTACGGGCCGATGCTGAGATCGACGTTGCCGAAGGTGTAGGCGCAGACGGCGAAGCCCAGGAAGCCGGCGCTGAGCAGTTTGCGGGGATCGACACGTGAGCCCAGGATGCCGATGATGGGCGTACCGATGATGGTGCCAATGCCGCGGGGGCCGACGACCAGCCCGGCAGTGAAGGCTGTATAGCCCAGTATCTCCTGGTAGTAGAGGGGCAAAATGGAGATGGTGATGTAAATGGCCATGCCCAGCATGGCGATCATGAACATGCCGGTGCGCAGGTTGCGGTCTTTGAGGGCGTGTAGATTGACTAGGCCCTGGGGATTGCTCCACGATCGCCATATCCAAAGGACCAGAGCGATGGCGAGCGCCGCGACCGCCCAGCGCACCCAGATGGCGCCGAACCAGTCGTCTTCCTGGCCTTTGTCGAGGACGACCTGAAGGCAGCCGGTCCAGACGATCAACAACCCGAAGCCAATGTTGTCAAAGGGCCCCACCTTGGCGTGGCGGATGTAGTGCGGGTCGTGGACGAAGCGGCTGATCATGACCACCGCCAGGATGCCTACTGGAATGTTGATGTAAAAGGCATAGCGCCAACTGTAGCTGTCCGTGAGCCAGCCGCCCAGGGTGGGTCCGAGGACGGGAGCTACGACAACACCCAGCCCGTAGGCGGCCATGGCGGCCGCGCGCTTGGCGGGGGGAAAACTCTCCAGCAGAATGGACTGCGACAAAGGCTGAAGCGCGCCGCCGCCCGCACCTTGGATGACGCGCGCCAGCAAAATCACGGCCAGCGTCGGCGCCGCTCCGCAGAAGAACGAGGCGGTGGTGAAGATGATGACGCAGGTCAGCAGGAAACGCTTGCGCCCGAAACGGCGGCCAAACCAGTTGGAGGCCGGCAGAATGACGGCGTTCGAAACCAGGTAGCTGGTGAGCACCCATGTGGCCTCAGAGTTCGACGCGGACAGCGAGCCGGCGATGTAAGGCAGGGCCACCGAGGCGATGGCGGTGTCGAGCACCTCCATGAAGGTGGGCAGCATGACCGCGGCCGCGACCAGCCACGGGTTAACGCCCTGCGTCAGCGGATAGCGGGCTTGAGCGTCCGTATGGGTCATTAGGAGTGAACCTTTGAGGGTAAATGATAGGGTGGTTCGCCGTCAGTGCGCGGAGTCCCAACGGACGGGATTTGGTCCACGGGGTGGAATGACCGCGCGGGCTGTGCCAGTTTCCCTTCTTGACACAAACGCCCATGCGCTTGATCCTTAACAGTTCCGGCTGTTTAGCTTTCCAGCGGGAGGATTTGAGGATTTGCGAGTCCGCGTCTTTTATCACGACAAATGTTTTGACGGAGCCTGCTCAGCTTCGCTGTTCATGCGCTTTCACCGCGCCTGCATCGCGCCCGGCGCGAGCTACGAGTTCCAAGGACTGGTGCACCGCGCCGGAGCATTGTTCGACGAAAGCAAGTTTACGGGCCAGGAAAACGCCATCGTGGACTTCAAATACTCGACCTCGCCGCGCATCACCTGGTGGTTCGATCATCACCAATCGGCTTTTCTGACCGAGGAGGACCACCGGCATTTTCTGGCCTGTCAGCAAGACCCGGCCTGCGCGGCGCGCAAGTTTTTCGACCCCAATTACATCTCCTGCACCGGCTTTCTGGCGCACATCGCTGCGACGCGCTTCGGTTTCGACATCAGCGCCCTCGCGGAGCTGATCCATTGGGCGGATGTGGTCGATGGCGCGCAGTATGAAAGCCCCCAAGCGGCAGTGGAGATGGCCTCGCCGGCCATGAAGCTGACGCAGATCATCGAGTCCACCCAGGATCCGGAGTTCATTCCGCGCCTGATTCCGCTGCTCACCGAACTGCGGCTGAGCGCGGTACTCGAACAGCCGTTTGTGGCCGCGCTGCTGCCCCCTCTGGTGGAGCGGCACCGGCAGGCTTTGGAGCTGATCCGCAGCCGCGCGCAAGAGCGCAACGGGACCATCTTTTTCGACATTACCGATCATCCCCTGGAAGGATTCAACAAGTTCATCCCTTACTATCTGTACCCGCAGGCCACTTACTCGATTGGCTTGTCAAAGTCGAGCTTCAGAACCAAAGTCGCCGTAGGCTCGAATCCATGGACGAAGGCTGATCCTGAAAAGATGGTGAACCTGGCGCGAATTTGTGAACGCTACGGCGGAGGCGGGCACGCTCGCGTCGGGGCGATCAGCTTTCCGCCCGATCAGGAAGAGCAGGCGCGTGCGGCGGCAAAAGAAATTGTGACTGAGCTAAGGGCCAACAATCCCCTTTGAGCGCGGGTACGAAACAACCATCCGCCGGGGTGAGCCGGATGCGTGTGCGCGTCATCAATCCACCGGCTACGCCGGTCTACCGCGCGAAAAGGTTGGACCATCCGCTGCTGAGCAGCACCAGCTCGAAGATGCCGAGAAAGTGGAATAGGAGCACCTGCACCACCACGCTCGAAATCCTGGTGCGGCGCTTGAGGATGAATCGGGCCAGCCAGCCCTCGATGGGGAATTGCGCGTAGAGCATGATGGCGGGCAAGGCGTGCGTGATGGGGCCACCCGCCTGGATCTCAGGCCGGGCGGCGAGCAATACGAAGGGAAAGATAAGGACCACGCACCAAGAGCCCGCAGCGGCGGCGGCCGCGTGCAGCTCTGGCGCAATGGCGCCCATCAACAGACCCAAGGCGATGGGCCAATAAGTAGGCAGCAACCACAACAACCGTTCCCGCCGATCGGCCCACTGCCGCGCCCTCAGCACTGCCAGGCTGGCCTTCAGTTCCTGCATGCGAGGCGCATTCATTGCCGCCGCCGGATCGTAGTTTTTGCGCGAAAAGCGGTTGAACAACCCCGGCTTGGATTCAGAGGGTTGAGGCATAATCTGTCGGGGACGCATCGCGCCCCTGGGAGTGTTCCTTACAGTCTGCACTGGCCGGCAGGGATTTCGCAATCAAATTCCGGCTCGAATTTCGGAAGGTTCTCCTTTTCTGCGCCTGAAACACTGCCGCATCTCCGGCCTTGAGGCTCCGGTAAGGGCATTCCCCCGGCTGAAACCCAGAGCGATTCCAGAATTTATGTGTCATTTTGAGGTGCGTGTGCAGTGTGGTTTCTGGGTACGGCAACTCTGGAACCACCGCCGTCCGGCCCGCGTCACAACCCCAGCTCTCCAGCCCGCTTCTTCATGGCTGCGATGCAAAAGGCGATGTGGTCGTCGAGGTTGACCCCGAGTTCGTCTGCGCCCTGAATGATGTCTTCGCGGTGGACGCCGCGGGCAAATGCCTTGTCCTTCATCTTCTTGCGGACGCTCCGCACCTCTACCTCGGCAATCGATCTGGAGGGTTTGACCAGGGCGCAGGCGGTGAGGAAGCCGGCTAGCTCGTCGCAGGCGAACAGCGCCTTGGCCAAGTGCGTAATGCGTGGTACGCCAGAGTACTGGGCGTGACCGAGAATTGCGGTGCGCATCTCCTCAGGCCAGCCCAGCCGCTCCAGCTCGCGGACGCCGGCGAAGGGATGTTCCTCGGCGGTCGGATGACGCTCGTAGTCGAAGTCGTGGAGCAGGGCAGTGGTCGAGTAGAGGTTGAGCAGGGCAGAGCGTTCGCCGCCGGTGAGGGCAAGACGGTCAGCCTCTGCTTCCCCGCAGGCCACAACACAGGCCTCGACGGCCAGCGCATGCTTGCGCAGGCTCTCGCTCTGGGTCCATTCGGTCAGCAGTTGCCAGGCCTGCTGGCGTTCATATGGCGAGTTGGCGGCTTCGCTCATCCCTTTGTTCTCCAATTATATTGCTCCTCGGTTGATGAGATTGGTTCGCGTTTCTTTGGGAATCCCAGAGGAATTGGGGTCTTTTTTCGGGTTGACCCCAATTTTGTACTTGACAATTATGGTTCCATTCCCCCAAAGTAACATTGTCGTGGTGCAATACGGCACCCCGGGGTACCAGCTCTGGCGCTCCGCAGACAGCCGATGGCGACCACTGTTGTCAGTATGGATACGCGCGAAGTTGTGCGTTGCGCGTACGAAAATTGTAGGCTGGTTCAGTTCCGGACCAGCAACTCCCTTTGCAGACGATGCCACAGGCCTCTTGACATAGAGGAGCCAGCGCATCTTGCGCCTCAACTGGTGGCTAACCAGCCTGCTGACACCGGCGCCGAGGCCGACATGCAGGTGGCTGTGCAAGTCAGGGAGATGCGGCGGGCGCGCCACCTGAGCCAGCGGCAACTAGCCGGGAGGATGCAGGTGCCGCGCACTTACATCTCCAAGATCGAAAACGGCAAAGCGATCCCTACCCTGGGTTCGCTGGAACGGCTGGCCGAGGCTCTTGAGGTAGAAATGCGCTACCTGGTGCGGGACGCACGCAGCCGGCGCCACGAGGAGGTTATGGCGATCTTTGCCGATCCCTTCCTGGCCGAGGTTGCCGCTCTACTGCCGCATCTGGATCCGTTCAAGCGGACACTGTTCTATAGCGCGGTGCGCGACGCGGCCATGGACCGCAGACGCAGCGCCTAAGCGCCTGCGCAGGAACCTTCTGGAGTCGAAACTCGCGCCGGGGCCGGCAATCACAGCCCCTGCGCTCGGTGTGCAGTTTTGTGTTTGCCCCGGCAACCGCCGGCCTGAAGTGCGATTGCAGCCTATGGGCGCTTGTGCTAGGGTCGATTATGTGCTTCCGGCTGCCGATGCCGGCGCACTCCAGGCCGTGCGGCGAGACTCCCCTAAATCGAGTTGCCCTTCATCCGAATGATGGGGCGTACGCTCCGCGAACGAGTATGGGGAATTTTTCCTGGGCGCTGCTGGGGAGCGGCAGCCGCACGATTGAGGCGAATCCTTTGCATTCTTCCGGCACGCTGCGCATTCATGAGTTAACCCGGGAAGAGCAAGCTGTCTATGCAACGCTTAAGCCCGAGCGCCTGCCCCAGCACGTGGCCATCATCATGGACGGCAACGGCCGCTGGGCTGGTCAGCGCTCGCTCAAGCGATTTGTCGGCCACCAACAGGGCGCCAAAAGCGTGCAACTGGTCACCGAAACCGCCTCGCGCATCGGCTTACCCTGGCTGACGCTCTACGCCTTCTCTCTCGAAAACAGCCTGCGCCGCCCTCGCGCCGAGGTCAACTTCCTCATGCGCCTGCTCAAGAGCTATCTGGAGAGCAACGTACAGCGCATGATGGATAACAACGTGCGCATCCAGTACGTCGGTCGCACCTGCGATCTGCCCCCCGAGGTGCAGGACAAGATGCGCTGGGCTGAAGAGATCACATCGCGCAACACCGGCACCACGCTCACCCTGGCCCTGAACTACGGCGGGCGCTCGGAACTGGTGGATGCGTTTCGCGGATTAGCGAGGGAACTCCAGCATAAACGCCTGAGCGCGGAGCACATCTGCGAGGAAGACATCTACCGCCATCTCTACACGGCGCACATGCCCGACCCGGATCTCCTCATCCGCACTTCGGGCGAGCTGCGCATCTCCAATTTTTTGCTCTGGCAGATCGCCTACACCGAGATCTTCGTTACCGAACGCTACTGGCCGGACTTCCGCGGCATTCACTTGCTCGAAGCCATCGCTGATTTCCAGCGCCGTGAGCGCCGTTACGGGGGACTGGGCAGCGAATGCGGCGAAGTGGAAGAACACCCCGAGCAGATCAGGATTGCGGCGGGCTGACCGCCGTTAAACCCACTTCTTCGCTCGGCGTCCAGTGGAGCGCAATCTCCACGAGGCGCGCATCGTGACGGCCCAGTTGCCGCACACACACGCGAGCCGACATCACATTGCGCTGCACTGCTCCGGTTTCTGTTACTGCCGCGCTGGCAAAACGGAGCGGCCGCGCTCAGTCAGCGCATAGACTCCCTCTTTTGCTTCTACCAGTCCCGCCTCTGCCATCTCTCGCAGGCCGCTGCGCACACGAAAAAGGGGTAAGCTCGTGCGCCCGGCAAGAGCATCCGGCGCGGCCGGCTGATCCAGAGCCGCCAGTATCTTCTCAGCAGACTCCGTCAACTCGCCCTGTGCATTGATGCAGGCCATCGTGTAACCCCCTCACACAGCCTTCTTGCAGAAATACCAATCGGTGCATTCGTAGCCGGCCTTCATACGCGCCTCGGCTTCTTCCATCGTGCTGGGAGTTGGGACGATCACCTTGTCCCCGGGCTTCCAGTTTGCAGGAGTGGCGACGCCGTGCTTGTCGGTCGTCTGTAAAGCGTCGATAAGACGAACGATCTCGTCCGTGTTGCGGCCGGTGGTCAGAGGGTAATAGATCATGGCCCGCACTATGCCGGCGGGATCGATGACGAAAACACAGCGGCTGGTTTCAGTCTTGCTCTCCCCGGGCATCAACATGCCGTAAAGCGTAGCCACTTCTTTATTGGAATCGGCAATGATGGGAAACGGAATGTCCACACCGAATTTTTCCTTGATGTTGCGCACCCACGCGATGTGAGAGGAAGGGCTGTCGATGCTTAGACCGAGTAGTTCAACGTTGCGCTTACGCAGCTCAGGCGCCAGCGCCGCGAAAGCGAGGAATTCAGTGGTGCAGACCGGAGTGAAATCTGCCGGGTGCGAGAAAAGAACAACCCACCCGCCTTTGAAGTCCTCGAGGCGGATGTTTCCGAACGTGGTAACGGCTTCAAAGGACGGGGCAGGGGAGCCGAGCCGCGGCAGACCGGAAGAGGACGAAGCCCCGGATGGAGTATGTGGTGATTCCTGAACAGTGTTTCCAGTTTGTGGCGACATTTTGATCCTATTTCCTTTCTTCCGCCGGTTGTAAATGAGCCTGCACGGCGGAAAAGATGCAGACCCAAGTCGCGCGTGGAATATGCGGGATTTGAAATCTTTCCGAATTAGAGCGCGAGAACCTCCGCGCCAGCCATTGCGCCGGCAACCTTCGAGCCGCCGCCGTCTACTCCGCCCCGGCCTTCGCCGGCGCTTCTTTGCCAAGCGACTGCAGAGCCATATACGCGGCGCCGAATTGGCGAATGTGCTCGAGCTGGTTATCGAATGCGTCCAAATGCCCTTCTTCGTCCTGAATCAGCTCCTCGAAGAGATGCTTGGAGGCGGCGTCGAGATTCGCGGAGCACTCGCGCGACCATTTGTTGTAGCTCGCCGCGCTCTGCGTTTCCATTTCTGCTGCCCGGGTGAGCATCTTCACCGGGTCTACTATCTTGTCTACCGCGAAGGCCGGCGTCATCTCCACCTCGCCCTTCAAAAACAAGATGCGCTCCGCGAGCTTCTCAATGTGGCCCATCTCGACGATCGCGGTGCGCTTAAAGAGCGCGGCCAGCGGACCGAAGTCTGCGTCATCCAAATGAAAATGGAAGTACATGTACTGGTGTACCGTCGCCAGTTCATCGGCAACGGCCTTGTTTAGCAGCGCAATGCTCTTTCCGTCGCTCATAAATTCTCCCTGCCGCAAATCCCTTGCGGTCCCACGATAGAAGCCGCCTACCTGAGGCGGCAGTGACTCGGATCACATGCGGGTCCGCGCGGCGCATCTGCATCACGCGCCAGCTAAGCCACTGCACAGCCTCCTGCGCTTGATACTTGGCGTTTGCTGCCCTCGTTTGAGTGGTGTTTCTGCTAAACTGATATTTGCTGGTGGCTGGGTAGTTTTCGTGGCCAGTTTGGTGTCGAAGAGGTCGCCAACCGGTCCCAGCTAGCGCGGAGGGGATCGAAACGCCAGAATCGCCCCGTTCCACGCGGACTTTAACCAGGTTGTCGAACCGGCAATCTTGGGGACGTAGCTCAGTTTGGTTAGAGCGCTGCCCTGTCACGGCAGAGGTCGCGGGTTCGAGCCCCGTCGTCCCCGCCATGAATCTAAAGGACTTAGGTTCATGGAGTGGCATAAAAAAGCAGAAGTCTTGGGTTCGATAAAGGTGCAATGCACCGGAACG